>JAFQYK010000385.1 GCA_017406485.1 Clostridia bacterium | reverse complement strand
GCGTCTGTGTGAGTAGATGTCAAGTCACCAACAAAGGAACAGTTATCTACAGTTCCTCCTTCGGTTAATACACCTACAATACCGCCTAAATATTGCGCTTCCATAGACAAGTTATTCCTCACATGTAAATTTTTCAGAGTATAACCTGTACCAATCACATCAAAAAAACCGACCAAACTTGAATTATTAGGAGACAATTTGAAATTGCTTATAGTATGGTTACGTCCGTCAAAATAACCATATTTTAGGTGAAGCTTATTAGTCACACCTATCGGTGTCCAATACTCTCCCTGAAAATCTATATCCGTAGTCAAGACAGCACTTTGATTAGGCGTAACTATTGTACCGTCATTTATTTTATCTCTAAACCAAACTAAATTACCGGCAGTTGCTATTTGATAAGGGTTGGTTTCAGTGCCGGCGTCTGAATCAGCTGAATTAAGCGGTGCAACGGCAGTCACCGCGCTTGCCGGCAGGGCAAAAAACGGCATAAGCGACAACGCCATACTAAGCACGACAAGAATACTCGTAATTCGCTTTTTCATTTTTCATCATCCCTTTCTTAGGATTTACTTTTCTTCTATATCACCGCATCAGGGGAAACTGTCCGCCATAGGCGGATCCGGTCGCAACACTATAATACCTGTTTCCCCCAATGGGTTTTACGGTTTATCCGGCTGTGCGCCGGTCAGGAACTCGGCGTATGTCTTATCCGCCGCGCGGACGCCGTAGTTAAACAGCACATACGTCATATCCGTCATAGCCCTTACCGCGCCGTCGTCGTCCACGTCTGCCTTGTCGCGGACTGCCTCCGCGCCGCGGTTTAAGGCGGTTTTTATTATCGCAGCATCCAAAAGACTTATGCTCGTTCCCGTTCTCGCCGAGCCGATGTACGGCGTGATTTTCTTAACGGCGGCGCCGTTATCTCCGAATACCTGCGTTTCGCCTTCGTTTTCCGGCTTTTCAAAGGTGAACCGCGTTATCCGTTCGCGTACATATCCCGGCTTTGTCACCGTTACCGTCCATATTCCCTCCGGCAATTCGACAGTGAATACGGCGTCAGTGCGGTGTATCGTTGTTGCGGCTGCGATTTGTTCGCAGCCTTCGAGCGCGTTTCCTTCCGCGTCGGTGCGCGTGAACGTCACCACCGCGCCCGATTTCGGCAGGGCGGTTGTCAGCGCGCTGCCCTGGCTGAGGTCTACATATCCGCGCAGACTGTAGCCCTTTTCCGCGAAAATCGCGCCTATTGCTGTGTCGTCCGTCAGCGGCCCGGTTATGTAGGTGTTTTCCTTTAATTTTTCGGTAAACACCGCCTCATCACCGCTTCCCGGTGTTTCAAACGGCGAAACACTTACTCCCCTCGCATACCATTCGCCTTCGTCCTTCGCCTTTAAATGAAACTCAGGCGTATCAAAAACGTTATAAATCAGTATGCCGTATGGGTCAATGCCGCCTTGTCCCCTCTCCCGGTAGGACTTCACAAATACCGTCGGCGTGTCCGCGTCCTCCGGCGCGAGCTTGTCCGCAAAGGTCACATACACCGTCCTGTAACCGCCACTGTCGGGCGGACGGAAGATATATGTATAGTCCTCGTTATCGGGATAGATTTCAACCGGCGTTCGCGCTCTGCCGCGTTCCTCGTCCTCTATCCCCTTTAGTTTATATCCCTCCTCGCCGATTGTCTTGAATTCAAGACTGTCAACGGGGTCAATATACACTCTGCGCGTCGCGCGGACGTTCTGCCGCTCCTCCGGCGAGGATATGTCCGCGTGACCGTATTCGCCCACAACGAGCGTCATAACCGTTTCCTCCGACGGCTCCGCGCCGTTCGTGAAGATTACCGTTATGTCGTTATCCATATCCACCTCGCCAAAGGTGTAGTCAAAGGTTTTTGAGCCTGTGTAATCAAGCGTTTCAAGACCGTTTATATACACCCGCTCAACTGTGCTTCCCTCGTCCGCCGTAAAGGTAAATGTGCCTGTTTTGCGGTTTTCGGGGGTGGTTTTGATGAGCTTTCTGTCCGTTTCGTCCACCTCGGGCGCAAGACCGTCAGTAAACGGTACGGCGCGGTTGTAGCTCACGGAGCCGTGCGCGCCTGTTTGCGCCGTAACCTCGTACTCGTGCGGCGCGGTGTCGTAGTCTTCAAACACGACTATTATGTTATAGCTTCGGTAGCCGTTTTTGTCCGGCTGCGGCTCTATTACGTTTGTATAGCCCAGCGCGTTCATTTCCTCCACCGTAAGCTCGCGCTGGTTCAGGTATTCGGCCGGCAGCGTAAACGTCTGCGTCGCTTCGTCAACGCTCAGGTGTATGCCTGTGTAGTCGCCGACGCTCACAATCGCTTCACGCGGAAATTTCGTTATTTCGTAACCTGTCGCCGCTTGTATACGGAAGCGGTAGTCCTCACCGTTATAGCCGTATTTTTCGCCGCCTACGGTGATTTTTTCGTCAGCCGTTTCGGGTACGTGGTATATACGTTTTCTAAGCCGCACCGTTTCAAGCGTGCTTTCGCCCGCTGTCGTGGTGATGGTAGGTCTGTCCGCGCTGTAGCCGCTCTCAGGTATCGGATAATAGCCGTTTGCAGAGGCGGCGTAGGTGTAGGCTTGGCTTGTGTTTATGTCCGTCGGGAACATCGTTTCGCCCATATAGTCGGTTTGCTTCGTTCCGACGCTTACCGAGCCGCTGTCGTATAGCGTTACGTCCGCGTTCTCTATGTCCTCGCCTGTGTCCGCGTCTATGACGTGGAATTTTATGACCGACTGCTTTATATCCATATTCTCGTACTCGATTATCGTGCGTACATCATAGGAGTAGGACGCCGTTTCTTCCGCCAGTCCGCCCGATACGCGCGCCTGGTAAAAGCCGCCTGTGTCGATACCGTTTACGACCGCCTTCGATTTGGCAAGGCGGCCTGTGGTGAGCCTGTCCGGCTCGTTTTCCCCGTCGCACCAGCGCCAGTATTCACTGTAGTATGCGCCTATGTCAAGGTCGGGTACGTCCTCTTTTAAAACGTCCTCAAAGCCTATCGCCGCGCGTGTCTTGTGCCACGGCATTACAGAGAAGGTGCCTTGTGTGATTTTGCGCGCATAGGCCGCGTCCTTTAGCGTGAACGTGAGGTCGGCTACGTATTTCGCGCCGCCGGTGGTGTCGAATTCTGAGTTATCAATTCCGCCCGATTGCCATACAAATTCGTAGTAGCCGTTTTCTGAGTTGTAGGACGAGTCATATATGCTCTCCGGCGTCATATTCACCACAAGCGCGCTGTTTGCGGAGATACCGGTTTGCGGATTGAAGGTGAACAGCTCCGGATCGAACTTCAGGCCGAAGGTGCCGTAGGTTGCGGCAATGTTCTCAAGCGTTACGTGCGCGGTGTACGTCAGGCTTCCCTCGCTGTCGGGCGATATGGTTACGTGGTACATCGGGTCGCTCGATTTTTCTACATATATTATAAAGTCGTCTGCGGTTATTTCGTTTTGGTGGTCTTTGTCTCGGTAGTATTTTATGCCGTCCGTCTGTATTACCGCGTAT
>JAFQYK010000384.1 GCA_017406485.1 Clostridia bacterium | reverse complement strand
GAAGTTCCTTGATATTGGCATAAGAATAGGTCAGGGCTACGGTATGTCTGAATGTTCGCCTAAAATCTGCGTGCCCGATTACAACCGTCCCGAAAAGGTTGCGTCTGTCGGCGTGCCGGTACGCGGCTGCGATATTCGCATACAGGACGGTGAAATTCAGGTTAAGAGCCAATCTGTTATGCTCGGTTACTACAAGGACGAGGAACAGACAAAGGAAGCGTTCACAGAGGACGGGTATTTAAGAACAGGTGACCTCGGTTACATAGACGAGGACGGCTTTGTATTCCTGACAGGCCGCAAAAAGAATCTCATCATATTTGAGAACGGTGAGAATGTATCTCCGGAAGCGATTGAGAATATTTTTGACGGTGAGCTTCTTATTGCCGATATTCTTGTTTACGGCAAGGATAACAAGATTGCGGCGGAGGTTTATCCGAACTTTGAATATGCGTCGGTAAACGGCATTTCAGACATTATCTCCGAGGTAAACAGAATTGTCGCGGAGAAGAATGAAACGCTCCCGACATATTCACAGATTGCGTCAGTTTCCGTCAGAAAAAATCCGTTTGAGAAAACCTCGTCAAAGAAGATTATCCGCGAGAAGTATTTCGAGGATAAGGAAAAGGCAGAGGAAAAGGCAAAGAGCTTTAGAAAGCCCGAAACAGAGCTTCAGCAGCAGATATTCGACCTCGTTTCGCAGGTAATAGGCAACGACACAATCGGCATAGACGAGGATTTGCAGGACTATGGACTCGACTCAATGAGTACGGTTATGCTTATTGAGGA
This sequence comes from Clostridia bacterium, assembly GCA_017406485.1. Taxonomy (GTDB): domain Bacteria; phylum Bacillota; class Clostridia; order UBA1381; family UBA1381; genus Hominilimicola. The sequence continues at coordinate 2,631 of JAFQYK010000384.1, read as the reverse complement.
CTTTGAGAGTAAGCTCGGCAAGAGTGTAACCTTTGGCGAAATTCAGACTCACCGCACAATAGAGGCTATCGAGGAATTGTTTGTGGAAAGCGAGGGAAAGCCGCAGATTGATTACTCACCGCGTCCCGCTTATAAAATGAGTACAACGCAGAACTATTTTGCATACATACTCCGCGGCAACACAACGGCAAATCTTCCGTTTACATTTGAGCTTAACCCCGAAATCGACCTTGTAAGATTAAAGGCGGCGATTGAGGACGTTATTGAGGCGCACCCCGCGCTTAAAGGTATAATAAAGCCGGGCGAAACAAAGTACCTTGCACTTTTCCGTGACGACAGCATAAAACCGTATGTTCCCATTGTAAAGCTCACCGATATGGAGTGGGAAACGCGTAAGGAGGAAATCCTTGTACCGTTTAAGTACGACGGTGAGGATAAACTATACCACATCTGCATTTTTGAAACGGAAAGCGCGAACTATCTCCTGTTTGACGTGGCGCACATTATGGGCGACGGTATGACGATGAATATACTGATTGACGATGTGAACAAGCGTTATATGGGCTTGCCGGTTGAAAAGGAAAGGTTCACATTTTATGAGTACCTTGTTGACTACGCGGAAAATGAAAAGAACGGACTTCGCAAAAGAGATATGGCGTATTATAACGAGCTGCTCAAAGGCACGTCGTTATCCCGAAGCGTTCTCAATAAAAAGGGCAAGCAGAACCTTAAAGAGGAGTCAAACGGCGTTATACGCAGACGTTTTGATATGCTTAATAAAAAGAAGATTATGTACTTCTGCAAAAAGAACGGCGTTTCGGAAAACGTGCTGTTCTATACGGCATTCAATTACTGCGTCGGCCTATTCTCCGACCTTAAAGAGCTTTTCACTTGCTCGATCCACAGTGGACGTACAGACAGCCGTTACAGAAGAACCGCAGGCCCGTTCTTCCTCACCTATTACTGCCGCTACAATGTTGTACCGCACGAGACCGTAGCGGAACTGCTTCGCCGCACCGGTCTGCAGATTATGGACACAATGGAGTGCTACATTTCCGTACCGAAGCAGAGCGAAATGTTCTTCCAGTATCAGGGCGAGATAATAAACATTGACGAGGTCGGCGGAATGCCCGCTAAGCGCATACACCTCCAGCTTGACTCAATGCCGTTCCATATGCAGGTTATGACGGACGACAAGGGCTATTTCACTGAAACGCGTTATTGGAAAAACCGTTTTGACAAAGAAATGATTGATAGATTTCTTATATGCTATGAATACGTTGTAAACGCTATGCTTGAAGAAAAATCAGCGAGAATGTTAAAGCACCATATCCCCGATGAAATGTTCCCGATGCACTACACCGTTTCAGCCGGTGAGCTTAACGCGGAAGCGGGTCACACAATGCTCAAAAATGTACCGGTTGACACACAGGTAAAGGTTTATGTACTTGACGAGCGCTATAACAAGAAGCCGACAGGCGCGTGGGGCAGACTGTACATAAAGGACTACGAGCCGGAAAATGTTGTTGACATTATAAACTACCCGTACCAGAAGGGCACGCAGCTTTACGACACAGGTATTACCGCGAGAATACTTCCCGACGGCAGCATTGACTTCCTTGAAAACAGCGGAAGAACGGTTCTTACCGACGGCTCGCGCGGACGCCGCTATTACGATCTCGGCGCGCTTGAAAGGGCAGTCGGCGGTATGAATAATATTGAGGAATGCCGCGCGTATATGGTATATGATGATGAAACAGGCGATATGAAACTTGCGATGGATGTTGAAACGAGCAAGGATTCGTTTATAAACAAAATCCGCGCCCATACAGAGGAAACCTTCGGCGAGCAGCTAATTCCGGCGGTTGTCAATATCATAAGTAAATAATTCTGTTGAACCGATACGAAAGTGTCGGTTCTTTTCCTGTCTAATGTTGACAAAATATGTATAATATAGTATAATTGTCAGATAAAGATTTACAAGGCTGTAACTCAGTTTAGGAGGTTTAAAGTATGAAAAAGGTATCAATCGAAATGAGCCTGCTTATGGGTGTAACGCTGAGCTTGTTTCTGTCGCTTACCGGCACGCTCAGCTCCGGACATTTTACAATTCCGGATTTTCTTCTGAGCTTCGCTGTGAGCTTTATAATAAGCCTTATCATAGGTTTTTTAGTGCCGATGCATAAGGTTACATCAGCGCTTGATAAAAAGCTCGGGATAAAGCCAAACACATTGAGCGCGAGATTATTTAACTCGCTTGTGTCGAACATAATCTATACGCCGGTTATTTCCTTTTGTATGGTTACAATGGCGTACTTAATAGCAACAAGCCATGGGGCGAAGCTGCCATATGTGCCTATGCTTGTCAAGTCGCTTATAATCACGTTTATAGTCGGTTATATACTCATATTCATATTTATGCCGTTGTATATGAAGCTCGTATTTAAGCGTAACGGTATACAGCCGGGCAGCGAGCCAAAGGAAAGATAAGGTAAAATCCGCGGAATACACCGCGGATTTTTTATTCAGGGAGGTTACGGTGTCGGAAAGAAAAATAAAAAGACATTAAACTCCATAGAAGCCTATGAAGCATTAATGCCTTTGATTGAACGAATTAAAAAATTAGCTTTT
>JAFQYK010000044.1 GCA_017406485.1 Clostridia bacterium | reverse complement strand
GTAGCTGTAACGGCAGAGGACTGGGATCCGACAGAGGTTGTTAAGACTCTTGCAAACGAGGTCGAGGATACTCATCCGAAGGGCTGATAATGCAAATAAACCTTTAAAACCGCCTTACTGGGCGGTTTTTTCTTGCATAAAACAGCATAATGTGTTATAATGGCTTTAATTTTACTGAGAGAAGGTCTTTTGAATGGTTATACTTTACGAGGTACACGACAATTTATATGTTAATATGACAAACAAATGCCCCTGCGCCTGCACGTTCTGTTTAAGGCAGACGCGCGATGAGATGAACGGCTCAGGCAGTCTTTGGCTTGAAAGAGAGCCAAGTGTTGACGAGGTCAAGGCAGAGTTTGCAAAGTTTGATATGACAAAGTATGACGAGGTTGTTTTTTGCGGCTTCGGTGAACCGACTGAACGTCTTAACGATATGCTGGAGGTTTGCCGTTTTGTAAAGGACACATACAATAAGCCTATTCGCGTAAACACAAACGGTCTTTCGGATTTGGTCAACGGCAGAGATACCGCGCCGGAATTTGAGGGCCTGGTCGATACTGTTTCAATCAGCCTGAACACGCCTAACCCTGAGCGTTACCTGGAGCTTACGCGCAGCAAGTTCGGTATAGGCTCGTTTGACGCTATGATTAAATTTGCGGAAAATGTTAAAAGGTATGTGCCGAATGTTGTGCTGTCAACCGTTTCCACCACGCTTACGGAGGACGAGGAAAAGGAATGTGCCGAAATTTGCAGGCGTATAGGTGTTACCTACCGCATACGTCCGTGGGAGGATTAAAGCGGAAATTTCAGGCAGTTGCTTTTTTTCCGGAAATGTGGTAAAATAGTATGAAGAGATATTTGGAGTGTGATATTATTGGAGCTTTTGATATTTAATAAAATAGAGGAAGACCCTTGTATAAAAGCCGTTACGGAAAAGGACAATGTCGGTGTTCTGCGCGGAGTTATACGCTTTTGCGAGACGGAGGGTGTTACATCAAACGCTATACGCGAGTACACCGCGTCACTTATGGCAAACGATGACAATATACTCTCTGAGCTGGCAAAATCGGGCAAGATGATTGGCGATGATTTGTACAAGCTCGCTCTGATGGATGTGCAGGAGATATATAAAAAGCTGTTTGCAATCCAGATAAAGTACGCACCGTCCGGCAACAGTACAGGCTTTTACGAGGGATATATCCGGTCAATACGCGATATAACCGAGTCGGCAAACGGCAGAGAGCTTCTGGACTCGCTTATAACGCATTACCGCCGCCTCGGCTGCGGCACGCTGGCAAAGTATGCGGCGTTTAAATATGACGGTGAGATTGAGGGCGTAAGTGAAACGGATTCCATCACGTTTGATGACCTTATAGGTATCGAATACCAGAAGAAAACGCTTATAGACAACACGCGCGCGTTCCTGGACGGTAAAGCGGCGAACAACGTGCTGCTGTTCGGTGACAGGGGAAGCGGTAAATCATCATCGGTTAAAGCGCTTTTAAATATGTTCCGTGATAACGGACTAAGAGTTGTTGAGGTGCCGAAGCATCGTATTAACGATATACCGAAGCTCACCAAAAGGCTTTCCGAAAGTCCTAACAAATACATCATATTCCTTGACGACCTCACGTTTGAGTCACACGAAACGGAGTACCGCGCGCTTAAAATAGCGATGGAGGGTCAGCTTCAGGCAAATCCGACGAATGTGCTTATTTATGCGACCTCAAACCGCCGCCACCTTATACGCGAAACGTGGGCAGACCGCGAGGGCGGCGAGGTACATAAGAACGACCAGATGCAGGAAACACTGTCGCTTTCGGAGCGTTTCGGCATAAGCCTTGTATTCTCGCTTCCAAACCAAAAGGAATACTTAAATATTGTTTCCGAAATGCTTAAAAAACACGGCATTGAAATGGATGCAGATATTGAGCGCGAAGCGGTAATCTGGGCGATGAACTACGGCGGAAGAAGCGCAAGATGCGCTAAGCAGTTCGTGACAGCATATATTTCAAAAAGCAAGGTAAAAGGAGAGGATTAAATTGAAGAAAAAGATAGTATCATTTTTAGTTGCGGCGTTTACGCTTTTAGGATGTGTATCCGCGCTCGCTGCCCAAACAAACAGACTTATTGTCGTATGCTATGATGACGCCGGTAAGCTCGTTTACAGCACGCTTATGAGCGAGGGCGAACACAAGGAAATTCCGGAGGAATTTGAAAACACCGCAAAGAAAATTTTTGTTGTCGACGCGGATAAGTTTATAACAATGGAGGAATATGACGCGGTATCGTCCGCAACCGTGCCGGCAGCGACAGCAGCGCCGACCGAGGCTCCCAAGGAAACAGCGAAGCCGGCCTCCACGCCGAAGGCAACAGCCGCACCGGCGCTTGACGCAGACAGCCCTTATGAAAAGGCTGCTGACGGAGTTTACGCGCCGGCTCTCATCACCGATATTGTAAGAAGCACTAATTCCGATAATACAGAAATTACTTCACTGACTGTATATTATCAGGGCAAGGAGGTAAGCATTCCCATAGAGGATGAGGTTACCATTTCAAGCGCGCCCGTCGAGTATGCGGATTTAAAGGGACAAACTGCTATGAGCCTTAAAAAGGGTGATGTAATCTGTATGAGCGCAAATGTAGCCGGTACAAGAATTAAAACGCTTGACCTTATCCTAAGACCTGCAAAGGAGGATATTGTGACAGGCACGGAAAGCTACGGTACAAATTTTGAGGATTTGTTCACAACCGGTTCATCCGTTGCAGGCAAGTGGCCTTATCAGAAATATGGCCGAAACGTAACAAATGACAAGTACAGCTACGCCTTCGGTATCGTTGCAGACGTAAACAACGGCACTGTTACGCTTCTGAATAAAAGCTCCAATCCAGATGACGCGCTTGATATAGATTTAAGCCCGAATGCTTATGTTTACACCTGCGATGTGCGCGGTAAAGAATACGATTTTGCGGCCGGCGGTATATATGATATTGAAACCTCTCTCCCCTCGTCTATTTTGAGAGAGGACAGTATAACGCTCGACGACGGCTACAGCTACAATTACGCGCTCGTAAGAATGGTAAACGGAACAGCAACGGATATAATTGAGTATACAAATTATAATGATTAACCAAGGAACAATCAGATGATACACTCATAACCCCTTTTACAGTCTTCGTATTGTCAAAAGAGAGAAGGAGGGCATTCAAATGAAGCTACTTAAGAAAATAACGGCCGCATTATTGTCGGCTGTCTGTCTGACATCGTACACAGCATATGCGGACTACAACATAACCGTGCGTATGGACGCGGTTGCAACTGACACAAGCGACGAGGTATGGTTCGGTGACGTTAAGCCGGTTCAGCTTGACAGCCGCACACTCGTTCCGGCGCGCGCTATGGCCGAGGCGGCGGGTATGGAGGTAATCTGGGATCAGCCGACACAGACGGCTATACTTATGCTAAAGTATGGCGTTTATTCCGAAAAGCCTATCGAACGCTACGCGGCAAAAGCTATATCAATGGTTGACACGCCTATTCCCAATCTTACGCCGGTGGATATAACAGCGGCATTGAAGCTTGACAGCTCCACCGCGGTTATACGCTACAACTTCCGCGACGATGAAGGCGACTATATCTCGATGGGTACGGAATACGAGCTGACCTCAAAGACAATCCTTGTCGATAACGGC
>JAFQYK010000383.1 GCA_017406485.1 Clostridia bacterium | reverse complement strand
TGCCTGCTCATCATCGCTGTCATCCGTTTTCTCAGGTTCAGCTTCTGCTTCCGGCTTTGCGGCTGTTTCCTCCGGCTGCGGAATGGGGGCTTCCTCCTTGGGGGCAGGCGCTTCCTCCTTGGGTGCGGCGGGAGCTTCCTGCAATCCTGTCTTGGTCTCCCCTGTCTTGGCGCTGTTTCTTGCAGCCGTTCTCGCTTCATGCTGTTCCATTTTAGCGGCGTTGTCGCGTCTGTCGGCATCAGCGGCCTTGCGGAAGGTTGCGCCCATAAGCTTTCTGATGTCGAAAATACCCTCGGTGTTTGTTTCGGCAACTGCTACGCTTATCTGCATTGCATTATTGGGGGACTGAACGTTATGGTAACGCACAAGCTCCTCAAGATACTGCTTGAAGTCCTGCGCTCTCTCCGGTGTGCAGTCCTCAAACATACAAAGGAACTGCTCACTGCCGTTATAGCCGGCAAAACCGTAGCTCTGCGCCGCGCGCTTCAATATCTTACCAAACGCCTTGAGAAGCGCGTCACCCGCCTCACGGCCGCCCTTTTCATTGACGTATTTGAGGTTATTGAGCTTAACTATACCGAATACAAAGTTATCCTTCAGCTTCTCAGCGGCATATTTCTCAATCTCAAGGTCACACATGGCACGATTCGGAAGTCCGGTCTTTCTGTCCGTATACATAATGTAGTCAAGGAACTCCTTACTTCTGCCGAGAATGATAGCTCCGATACAGCCGAACAGGAAGAAGATTATTGCAGAAAGGAAGATATACATTCTGATGTTAATCTTCTCACCGGTGCTTATTGACGCAAGCGTTGAAACATTGTTCGCGCCGACATACTGGTTGTATTCGTCAACCGTGTTGGAAACTATCTGATACATCTCGTCAAGCTCTTTTGAAAGCTTGTCGAGACTCTCCTCTATGTGCTCCTTGTTGCTCTTGTCGGTGCTTACATTCTCGTCGGTAAATATAGAAAGTATCTTGCGCTTATGTTCAAGGTCTACCTCTGTCTTTTCCTTCTCCGTTTCAAGCTCCACAAACTCGTTTATAAGCCCGTCATACGTGGTTTGACTGTCAACCTTATGCTCCTCTGTATTCTTATCGTACACGTCCTTCAGGATATAGTCGCTGGAGTTGCTGCCCTCCTCGGTCTGCGTGCCGAAGTGGTACTCCGCGCCCTCCTTGTTTTTATCGCTGTATTTATGGATAAGATCGTTAAGGTCGTCTATCTTCGACTGCATATTCTGCAAATCAAGCTCAAGGGTGCTTATGTCCGTCTGATACTTCTTTATAAGGGTATCATAATCAACGGTAACCTCCTGCTCCAAGATAAGCGAATATATTTCGGGTATATCGTACTGCATATACGCCTGATATATTTCGTAGAGGTCGTTGAAGGAATAACCTGTTGCCGCGCTTCGGTAATCGGGCTGCGTCTCCTTCTTTGCGGCGAGGTAATCGGATATGTTTATCGTCCACGCGTCAAGGATCTCGGCGCGCTCGATGTAGTCATAGTGACCGTCCGTACCGCGGACGCTGTTATTCGGAAGCGTCTGCTGGTTTATGTACTTCTCGCCGTAGGTTGAAAAGTAGTTCTTGATTATAGAGTCAAGCACGGTACGCGCAAAGCTTTCGCTGTACTCCGAGCCTACAGAAAACGATACTATGTAGTCGGTTGAAAAATACTTATATTCTTCACCCTGCTCTAAAAGCGCCTGCTTTCTTACGTCTTCGTCCGGCGGTGTTATTTCCTGAACGCGGCACTTTGAACGTATAGTATCAACGCCTGCATTCAAATTCAAGTCCTCCAGAACGCTCGTTATGACCGTCGCGCTGTAGATTTCCGAAACGTCCAGCTCGTCACCCGAAGGGGTCATACCGTTTGTCGCGGCTTCGTTAGTGTATCGAATAACGGTACTCGCCGTGTATTCCTGGTTATACATCGCGTAGCGGTACACCACAAACGCGCCTATAAAGCTTACCGCAAAAATCAGATATTTCCACTTGCTTAGGTATCTGAGAAGATTAAACTTATTCATTCAAGCCGTCCTCCCTTCTTCTGATATATCCATCCACGAAGTAGTACAATACGCTGAGCAGTACAAAGAATACCGCCGCGCTGCCGATAACCGTGAGAAGGAAAAACATTATGCCGCTGTTGTCGTCTGTCGCCTTAAACGTCAGATAATCCTTTGTTGTATGCTTTATGTACTCCTTATCGGTCGTATCCGCGACTGCGGCAACGTTTTTAAGCTCTGTATCCACGCTCTCAATGAGCTGCTCCGCCTTTTCATAGTCGGCCTGCGACGCGCTTGACGCGGAAACCTTGGCTATAATGTCGTTGTTTTCTATAATGTCGCGCTGTACCACATTACCCTCCGAAAGGCTGTAGTCTGCGTCACGCGTCAGATAGTCTGTACCTATGTTTGTTCTGGACATATAATACTCGCTCTTTTCATTGACAGACGGCACCATTACCGTGCCGATCATGGCGCTGTCATAGTTTTGTACGCCCTGCTTTCTCACGTTGTAATCAATCATATATTTGCGGTATTTAATGTCGAACATATCATTTTTGTAGTTTAGTGTTCTTAAATAATGCTCCCTGTTACGTGAAAGACCGCTTTCCAGC
>JAFQYK010000382.1 GCA_017406485.1 Clostridia bacterium | reverse complement strand
GGCATAACAATAATTGAAGCGCAGATAGGCGACGGACAGCAGTATAACAAGGAATTTGCCGAAACCGCCGACAAAATTCTCTGCGACGTACCGTGCAGCGGCCTCGGTATTATCCGCCGCAAGCCTGAAATAAAATACAACAGAGAGGACACATCGGAGCTGCCCGAAATTCAGCGTGCAATACTTGACAATGCCGCAAAATATTTAAAGCCGGGCGGAGAAATAGTCTACTCGACCTGCACAATAGAAAAGGAAGAAAACGAACAGGTGACAGGCGGCTTTCTCAGGGACAATCCCGATTTTGAAAAGCTCACGGAAAAGACGTTTTACCCACATATAGACCACACAGACGGATTTTATATCTGCAAGATGAAAAGGAACTCAAAATGATAGATTTAAAGGATTTTGAATATGATGAATTAACTGAATATTTACTATCCATCGGCGAAAAGAAGTTCCGGGCCGAGCAAATCTTTTCGTGGCTTCACCGCGGCGCGGAAAGCTATGAGGAAATGACCAATCTATCAAAGGCAACACGTGAAAAACTCGAAAAGGAAACGTATGTATCAACACTGAAAATCCGTGAAAAGTACGTATCACAGCTTGACGGCACGGTAAAATATCTCTTCGAACTGCCGGACGGCAATTGTATTGAAAGCGTTGTAATGCGCTATCACCACGGACTTACGATCTGCATATCCAGCCAGGTCGGCTGCCGTATGGGGTGCAGGTTCTGCGCGTCAACGATAGGCGGCTTATACAGATGCCTTACCGCGGGCGAAATACTTAATCAAGTAATTTTCGCTCAGAAGGACATTGGTGAGAGAATAAGCAACATTGTCATAATGGGCATAGGCGAGCCACTGGACAACTTTGACAACATTATAAAGTTCCTTCACAATGTAAACCACGAAAAGGGCTTAAACATAGGCTACCGTCACATTACGCTTTCAACGTGCGGCTTAGTGCCTAAAATATACGATTTGGCAGAGGAAAACCTGCCGATAACGCTCACAATATCCCTGCACGCTCCGAATAATGAGATAAGGGATACAATAATGCCGGTAAATCACAAATACAAGATAGACGAGCTTATAAAGGCTTGCAAAACCTATTATGAAAAGACCGGCAGACGTATCAGCTTTGAATACTCGCTTATTCACGGCGTAAACGACAGCACAGAAAACGCCGCGGACTTAGCTAATCTTATAAAGGGTATGGGGGCGCACGTAAATCTGATACCGGTGAACAAGGTAGAGGAACGCGATTTTGAAAAAGGAAGTAAGGCGGAAATAAACGCGTTCCGTGAAAAACTTGAAAAAATGGGCATAAACGCCACAATCCGGCGCGAACTCGGGTCAGATATTTCAGCTTCCTGTGGACAATTAAGAAAAAAAGTGCTATAATAACCTTGCAGCTGTTACCCAAAGCAAGCTTTGGACATCTGCAAGAACATTGTATCAAGCCCGCTGCGCCACGTTGCGGCTTGCGGACGGTGATATAATAGACATAAATCCTAAAAGAAAGGGGTGATTTCCGATATGCAATATGGTGCGATTACCGATATAGGTCAGCGCAGAAAAATTAACGAAGACAATTATTATATACACGATGACGATAAATTCCCATACGCGATAGTAGCCGACGGGATGGGCGGACACCAGGCCGGCGAGGTTGCGAGTATGATGGTTGTCGATATAATAGAGAGCCGGCTCAGTCAGGATCTCAAAGAAGGAATTGACTATGTCGAAGCCGGAGAGGTACTGCGTCAGGCATTCATAAGCGCAAACAGCATAATTTACAATTACGCCAAGGATCATTACAAGATAATGGGAATGGGAACGACAACGACAATGGCGCTTATCTACGGAGGAAGGGTCATCACGGCGCACGTCGGAGACAGCCGGGCGTACGCCGCCGGAGAGGAAATAGTACAGCTCACAAAAGACCATTCCTATGTGCAGGAGCTTGTATCGCGCGGTGAAATAAGTCCTGAAATGGCAAAGCATCACCCAAGAAAAAATTACATAACGCGCGCAATGGGCGCGGAGGACACCGTCAAGGTTGATATTTCAATTAAGCCCTACAACGGTGAAACAATAGTCCTGTCAAGCGACGGACTCACGAATTACGTAGACGACGAGGAAATCCTCGCGCATATAAAGAAATTTGAGCCGCTTCAAACCGCGTGTGAAAAGCTTATGCAGCTTGCAAACGAGCGCGGTGGCTCTGACAATATTACGGTGGTAGCCTTCAGAAAGGAAGATGAATGATGAACAGCGATAATCTGGCTGGAAAAACAATAGGAAACAACAGATATGAAATGCTTGAAAAAATCGGTACGGGAGGTATGGCGACTGTTTACAAGGCGAAGGATACGCTTCTTAACCGTTATGTGGCTATAAAGGTTCTCCGTGACTCCTTAGAGGGCGAGAAGGGTGTTGTTGCAAACTTTGTCAAGGAGGCGCAGTCATCTGCGAGCCTTGTACATAACAACATCGTATCTGTTTATGACGTAGGCGAGGAAAACGGCATAAACTATATGGTTATGGAGTATGTGGACGGAATAACCTTAAAGCAGTATATAAAAACGCGCGGTGCGCTTCCGTGGCAGGAGGCGTGTGATTTTGCCATACAGATCGGCCAGGGCATAAACGAGGCGCACTCGATAAATATAGTACACCGCGACATAAAGCCGCAGAATATCCTTATGACAAAGGACAAGATATTAAAGGTAACTGACTTTGGTATCGCAAAGGCGGTTGCAGGTGAAACAACAGTTGTAGGCGGCAATGTTTTAGGCAGCGTACACTATATTTCGCCGGAGCAGGCGCGCGGCGGCGTGACCGACGCGAGAAGCGACATTTACTCGTTGGGTATTGTGCTTTATGAAATGCTTACCGGTAAGGTGCCGTTTGACGGTGACACGCCTGTTTCGGTTGCTTTAATGCATCTTGAAAAGGAGCCGGTAAATGTAAAGGTGGTAAATCTTGACATACCCTCCGACCTTGCATATGTTACAATGAAGGCAATCTCAAAGGATCAGAATGCGCGTTACCAGAGCGTAAGTGAGTTTGTGGAGGATCTTCACGCGGTACTTGCGGACGAGCCGCTTCCGAGCCGTGAAGAAAACACCCCGGCAGATGAAAGACAGCAGGTTATAGGCGGAACCGGTGAAGAGGAACCGTATATTGAGGATGACTATGATTTTGCTAACGAGGATATAGAAGAAGCTCCTTACGAGGAGGACGCCTATGAGGAGGAGCTTCCTCAGCGCGGCAGAACAAAGCGCAAGAGCGAGGTAAAGAAAAAGTCAAGGAATAAGAAAAAGGAAGACCGCGTAGCGGTCGTGCTTGCAATCGCAACAGTTGTAGTTGTGGGACTTATCGCTTTCGGCATATTTATGTTTATGCACGCAAGTAAGGAGGCAAAAATTCCCGACTTTACAAATATGACCGAAGAGCAGGCGGTTAAGCTCGCCGAGGAAAAGGGACTTGTAATTGCGGCGGAAAGGGAGCTTTCCTTCTCCGATACAGTACCTGAGCACTGCGTTATAGAGCAGTCGCCGAAGGCAGGCGAGGTTGTTCCGAAGGGAACTGAGATTAAGCTTGTTATATCAATAGGCGCTTCCGGCGGTGATATTCCGACGCCGAATGTTGTAAACCAGAATATTGACCAGGCTATTGCCGCAATTCTTGAAGCGGGACTCACATATGAGGTTGTAGAGGAATACTCCGATACAATAACCCAGAGTAACGTCATCAGACAGATACCGCTTGCAGGTACTAAGCTGAACCGCGACTCTGACGCAATCAAACTGTTTGTAAGTAAGGGCCCTGAGTCACAGGCTCAGGCAACCCCGGCAGGTAAGCAGGTATCCGTACCGAGCGTTGTCGGTCTCAGCGTTTCCGAGGCGGAGGGCAGAATTAAGGCGAGCGGGCTTCAGCTTGGCACCGTTCAGAGAAAAGCGTCGTCATCAGCGGCCGGAACGGTAATTATGCAAAGTCCGGAGCTTGGCAAAAAGGCGATTGAAGGCTCATACGTAAGCATAGTCGTATCAAGCGGCGTGGCTGAAACAACCACACAGGCCACACAAGCGCCTGCTCAGACACAGACACAGACGCAGACCCAGACCGAGCAGCAAACAACCCAATCAAGCTCAGGCAGTGACAATTCCGGAAGCGGCTCGGGCGGCACATCAACAAGAACCTTCACCGTAAAAATACCTGACAATGCCAATGATACTGTTGACGTTGAGATAGTTATGAACGGCAGAACACGTTACAGCGGCACTCATTCAAAGGATGAGGGCAGCGTAACGCTCGACCTTGAGGGCAGCGGCACAGCGTCCGTTCAGGCGTATATAGACGGCTCAAAGGTTGTTGACAAGACGATAGATTTTAACTAAGCTATGAGATTAAACGGAACAATAATAAAGGGTATAGGAGGCTTTTACTATGTAAAAGCCTCTGATAACGTTTACGAGTGTAAAGCGCGCGGCGTGTTCCGCAAGGAGCGAGTAACGCCGACGATAGGCGATAAGGTTATAATAGATGTAAACGGCGAAAAGGGAAGCATAACAGAAATAATGCCGCGTACCTCAAGCCTTGTAAGGCCGCCTGTTGCAAATATTGACACAATTATGATAGTTGTCGCGGCGGCCGAGCCTGATCCGAGTCTTGAGCTTATTGACAAAATGCTTGTAAATGCTGAAGTATGCGGTATAAAACCCGCAATCTGCATCAATAAAACAGACCTCAAATCGAGAGAGGACATAGTGGAAATATATCAAAAAGCCGGCTATGAGGTGTTTTGCGTCAGCGCGGAAAAGAACCTCGGCACGGACAAGCTGTTTGAATATTTAAAGGGCAAAACCACAGCCTTTGCAGGTCTAAGCGGCGTTGGCAAATCAAGTCTTTTAAGCCTTATAACCGATGACGCGCTTGAAACGGGCGAGGTATCCGAAAAGATACGCCGCGGCAGACATACAACGCGCCACGTGGAGCTTTTTGAGATAGACGGCGGATTTGTTCTGGACACGCCGGGCTTTGGCCAGCTTGAGGTTGAGGGAATAAAGGCGGACGAGCTGCAAAACTATTTTCCCGAAATGGCTGACGCTGACGGTAAATGCCGTTTCCGAGGCTGCGCGCATATAAACGAGCCGGACTGCTATATTAAGGAAAAACTTGAAAACGGTGAAATAGCGCCAAGCCGCTATGAAAGCTACAAGGCTATGTATGAAAAATTAAAAACAGTAAAGGACTGGTTGTTAAAATGATACTTGCGCCATCAATACTATCGGCGGACTTCGGCATACTTGCCGAGCAGATAAAAAAATGTGAAAAAGCGGGCGCCACTTGGCTCCACATAGACGTAATGGACGGACATTTTGTGCCGAACATTTCCTTTGCGATGCCGGTCATAAAATCAATCCGCAAATACACCGATATGTTTTTTGACGTGCATCTGATGATAACCGAGCCGGAAAGATATATAAACGACTTCATAGACTGCGGCGCGGATGGTGTAACGTTCCACGTTGAAGCGACGGATTTTGCTGACAGATGTATCGAGATGATTCGTTCGCGCGGTAAACTGGCCGGTATTTCGCTTAACCCCAACACACCGGTAAACGCGATAATTCCATACATCGAAAAGGTTGATATGGCTCTTGTGATGAGCGTTGAACCCGGTTACGGCGGACAAAAATACATTGACTCGGTAAACAGGAAAATTAAATATCTCAGGGAAATAAAGGGTGATTATTTTAAAATCGAGGTTGACGGCGGTATAACGGCTGATAACATAGATACGGCTATTGACGCCGGCGCCAATATAATTGTTGCCGGAACATCGGTTTTTAAAGGCGATATTGAAGAAAACATAAAGAGGCTCACAAGATGAGGGCGGTTATAATCGGTAACGGGGATATAATCAATTACGATTATATCAAATCCAAAATCCAACCCGGCGATTTCATAATCTGTGCCGATGGCGGCTATAACCACGTAAAAAAAATGGATATACAGCCTGATGTTTTAATAGGCGACTTTGACAGCGCGGAAGGCTTTGAAAACGTAGAGGACAGAATACAATACCCTACGCGCAAGGATTTTACGGACGGCGAGCTTGCTGTTAAATACGCGGTTGAACACGGCTATAGCGACATTGTTTTAATCGCAATGACCGGTGACAGAGCCGACCACACAATAGCGGATATACTGCTGCTCGGTAAATGCCCTAACGGTGTTTTGATTGACGATAACAATGAAATTTATCTGCTTAAAGACAGTATAGAAATACGCGGTGAAAAGGGACAAACCCTTTCAATTATCCCTATAAACGGCAACGCGGAGGGGATTACCACGCAGGGGTTGGAATATCCGTTAAAAGATGATACGCTTTATTTTGCGGACACACGCGGAATAAGCAATATAATGACAGAAAACAACTGCACCATATCACTAAAAAAGGGTATGGCTTTAGTTATAAAGGTAGAACAAATATGAAAATAATTTATCTTGACAACGCGGCGACCACCAGACCGTCGG
>JAFQYK010000381.1 GCA_017406485.1 Clostridia bacterium | reverse complement strand
TCAAGGATATTGCGCATTAGCGCCATACAAAATTTCATTCCAACTTCCTCTGTAATGATGTCCTTAAGATATATATTGTTGTTTTCATATATTTCTGGAAAGTTTATTGAAAAATACGTCATTTTTTTCTTTTTGTATTCCCACATTCTATAATGGACGCTTCCTTTTCCATCAATCTTAATTTTTGTAGCCTTCTTTAAAAATTTATCAATTTGTCCAGACTTGCTCCAAGTAGCTAAGTGTTTATTTACATATACTTCATCCCACGTTTTAAAAATGGGAAAGTGTAAAAGCAAATTTCTTATAAAGCTAAATAAATCGTCTGCAATTATACCTTCTAAAGGAGGTCTGCCACCTTTTTTCATCCATTCGACATAATGCTTGATAGGTTCATAGCTTAATAATTCCTTATACAATGAAAATGCTTCTCTTAATTTGTAGAACCGTAATTCTTGTGACTGATTTGCAAAGTTATCATCAATGATTTCATCGTACAAATCATAGAACCGATTATAAAATAGTGTTAATGCCTCAAGTTCCTTTTCTGTTGGTTTTATAATTTCCATTGTCATACTTCCTTTGTTTGTGCTTAATAATATATTATATAATATCACAAATTTCGGCATATTTCAAATAAATACTTAGTCAGTAACAGGATTAAAAATGCAATTGTCTCTACAAACTCCCATTTCTATATCTGCAATCGCCTTTAGTATCGGGAACACCTGCGGAGGGCATACCGCGTTACCTAACGCTTTTAACCGCATTGAACGGTTATTAGTGTTTTCGGTTACACGCGGTATGTCCGCCGGCTCTTTTAACCACAGCTTAAATCCGTCCATTTCGGCGGGAAACCCATTAGCCACTCTACCCATTCCGGATTGAGCGCCGCGTCGGGGCTCGTCGGCTGCTCCTGCATTACTATTTGTGCCGCCAAGTTCGCCTTGTCCTTGCTTTTCATCATCACCGACGGAGGAAACTTCGCCCTTATCCCGTCCGACGCCACCGGCGTCATATAAAACACCGCCGCCGATAACGGCAGGCTCCATATCTTGCCGTTCGGATTTTTCTTTCTGAAAATCCCGTTGTCCGATAAATACACATTCATCTGCATAGCAGCCTGACGCTTTCCGCCGTTGTCCGACGCAAGCGGCGTGGGAAACATCATACGCGACGATAAAAGTTCTTGTGCGTTCATGCCACGCGCCGACGGCACAAGCCGGTAATACGAATGCTTGAACAGCGTAACCTGCCTTTTCCAAGTCAAATATCGTTTTGTCGAGGCCCATATTGATGAACCCAGCAACATTTTCGCCAAGCACCCAACGGGGCTTGATTTCTGTAATGACGCGGCACATTTCCGGCCACAGGTAGCGTACATCTTCAAATCCTTTCTGGGCTCCAGCTGTTGAAAAGGGCTGACAGGGGAAGCCGCCTGATATGAGGGTAACTGTTTCTTGTCCTGTCTTTTCAAAAAATTCCTCCTTTGTCAAAGTAGTAATATCTCTAAATCGTGGTACGTCCGGCCAGCGTTTTTCTAAAAGTGATGTGGGATAATCAGCCCATTCACATTGACATACGGTAGAAAACCCCGCCGCTTCTGCGGCGAGGTCTATTCCGCCTATGCCTGTAAATAAACTTAGATGTGTAAGTTCACTGTTCACTTTTTACCACGCCCCATTATAACGGCAGCCATTACAGCTATACCGAAAAATGCGCCGAACATAAAAGATATTCCGATTGTAAAAATCATCATCTTTCCGTTTCCCCCTTAATCTCCTCCGGCTTAGTTGTCATATACGAATATAACTTTAAGTCTTTGGGGAAACGGTCAACAAAGGGAATTATTACATTACCGTAAAACAGTAAGCCCTCGCCCTCATTACTTTGCGTTACATAGGATAACTGATTAGGCGAGATGTTAAGCTGCTTCGCAAGTATCTGTCTGTCGCCGCCCGCCTGATTGAGCATATAGATAAAATCGGAGTTTTCAAATATATTTTCAATCTCACGGCTTGCAAGCAAATCCTTGACGTTCTGAGTGATACCCGTAGGAATACCGCCCCATTTACGGAAGCGTTTCCATATTTCAATGGAATACGCCGCCGTCTGTTCCTCTTTCAGCAGTAAATGAAATTCATCAATGTAATACCGTGTCGCCTTATGTTCGTTACGGTTAATGGTAACTCTGTTCCATACCTGATCCTGAACAATAAGCATACCCAGCTTCTTTAATTGCTTGCCGAGTTCCTTTATATCGTAGCAGACAATACGGTTATTCACATTGACAGTGGTACGGTGATTGAATACATTAAGGCTGCCGTGAACATACAGCTCCAGCGCTGACGCAATCCTTTGAGCTTCTATTTCGGGCATTGCCTTTAATTCGTTGTACAAATCCTCTAATATCGGCATTTTAGCAGGGTCAGGATTTGCAAGGTATGGACGGTACACATTTATAACCGCCTTGTCG
Source organism: Clostridia bacterium (assembly GCA_017406485.1). Taxonomy (GTDB): domain Bacteria; phylum Bacillota; class Clostridia; order UBA1381; family UBA1381; genus Hominilimicola. The sequence continues at coordinate 807 of JAFQYK010000381.1, read as the reverse complement.
ATAACCGACTTTTCAATCGGTTCAAGCCCGTTCTTGCCGCCGACGATAAGCTCGCACAATGAGAGAATAAAATCCGACTTTAACTGTACGGGGTTTTCGTCCTCACTATAATTGAGGTTTATATCCATAGGATTGATGTAATCCTTTGAGGTGGGCGATATTTTTATAATCTGCCCGCCGAGCCTTGATACAAGCGGATAATACTCCGCTTCCGGATCGCAGAGTATTATATCGTCCTGCGTAATCAAAAAGGCGTTTGTTCTTTCTCTTTTTGCGCTGAACGACTTGCCGCTGCCGGGTGTTCCTAAGATAAGCCCGTTGGGATTTTTGAGCTTCTTCCGTTCAACAAGTATCATATTGTTTGATAATGCGTTAAGACCGTAGTAAAGCGACTCGCCGCCGGATTGAAAAAGCTCCTGCGTGGTGAACGGCACAAAAATAGCGGTGCTTGATGTGGTAAGCCCGCGCTGAATTTCAATCTGATTTATACCGATAGGCACGCTTGACATTAAGCCCTGCTCCTGCTGAAAATCAAGTCTTTTCAGAACACAGTTAAACTGCTGTGCCACGCCCTGAGCCTGAAAAAACATATTATCGAGCTTCTGTTTTGTGTCTGCCGTGTTCATCACAAGGATAGTCACTAAAAACATTCTTTCGTTACGGCTTTGAAGCTGCTCCAAAAGGCTTTTAGCTTCGCCGCCGTAGGTTGCGAGGTCGGACGGAATTATATCCATATCGTAACCGCTTCTGACAGCTTTTTTCTGTTCCTCAATCTTCATTTTGTCGAGGTCGGTTATCTTGCGCTTG
>JAFQYK010000380.1 GCA_017406485.1 Clostridia bacterium | reverse complement strand
TTTTCAAAATTTAAGGAGCTTATGGAATACACCGACCTGTTACTTGTGGATATAAAGCACATTGACCTTGCGCGCCACGTTGTACTGACAGGTCACGGCAACCAAAACACGCTTGAAATGCTGAAATTCTTATCGGAAATAAAAAAGCCCGTGTGGGTAAGACACGTGCTTGTACCTAAGTGGACGGACGACGATAAATATTTAACCGGGCTTCGCGCCTTTATTGACACACTCGGAAATGTGGATAGGGTAGAGGTGCTCCCATACCATACGCTCGGCGCGCACAAATGGAAATCGCTCGGCATACCGTACAGATTAAATGGTATTGACCCGCCGAGCAAGGAACGCGTTGAAAACGCGAAAAAAATACTCGGCGCACATTAAAACGGGTTTGCTGTCAGATACCCTTCAAGAATTATACACGCGGCGACAGTGTCAAGAACCTCCTTGCGCTTCTTGCCGCGCGTATTTGTTTCATTCAGATAACGCTTGGCGCCCATACTGCTAAGCCTTTCATCCCAGAATACGATTTTACCGTCGTAAATTTCTTCAAACCTTTTCGCAAATTCACGCGTTGCTTGGGCGCGGAAGCCCTCGCTGCCGTCCATATTCTTAGGCAGCCCGATAACGATTTTTTCCGGTTTGTATTCATCTATGACCTCTTTTAGCTCCGCGAGAAGTTTTTTTATACCGGTGTTTTTTATGGTTTTAACGCCCTGTGCCGTTATACCCAAAAGGTCGCTTACCGCAACCCCGACGCGCGCGTCGCCGTAATCTATTCCTAAAGTACGCATAATTTCCCTCCTGTTTTCAACATAAATATTGTACTATTTTTTTCTTAAAAACGCAATACTTTTCCTTGACTATGCGTAAGATAAAATGTATAATGTGTAAGAATGAAATTTTGGAGGAAAATAAATGGACGCGCTTGTACATACGATAGTAGACGGATTAAGACATACGCTTTCGGGTGAGATTATTATAGGTATAATTTCGATGATACCGATTTTGGAGCTTAGGGGAAGTATACTGATAGCGCCCTGGCTTTTGGGAACAAAGCTTGTGCCGACCTACATAGCGGCGGTAATCGGAAACCTTTTGCCGATACCGTTTATCCTGCTGTTTATTGAAAAAATATTCGCCTGGATGAAAAAGAGCAAGCGCCTGCATAAAATTCCCGAATGGCTTGAAGCAAAGGCGATGAAGCATTCGGACCAGATAGAAAAGTACGGTTATTGGGGACTGTTTTTGTTCGTTGCAATACCGCTGCCGGGAACAGGCGCGTGGACGGGCAGCCTTTTGGCGGTGCTGATGGGACTAAAGCCGAAAAAGTCGTTCCTTTTTATAACCCTCGGAGTTATGACTGCCGGACTTATAATGTCGCTTGTGTCATTTGGAGTTCTAAACAATATTATAAATATGTTCAAGTAAAAAATAAACTGCCGCGCTGTGCGCGGCAGTTTTAATATTCTGTTATTCAGCCTGCGCCGGTGTAGTAAGACCTATTGCTTCAGCCATTGCCAACGGCAATATAAAGCCAGACCAAACGAATGTTTTTAACGAACTGCAATTGGCATCCACAGTGAATGACTTTGTAGTACTCTGCTGTGCGGATTCATCAATAACCTCCTCAGCAAAGCCCATAAATGTGCCATTCTCGTCATACTGAGCAACCACAACAGTTACCGGCTTGCTGACCTCTTCAGTTTTTTCTGTAACCTCATCTGGGATTGTCACATCAACGGAAACATTATAGGAAACAACCTCTTCTTCCTGAGTTTCCTCGTTCACCATCTTGTTTTCGGTAATTTCGGGTGTATCAACCGTGCAGGGCAGAGGTTTATTAAATTCCGGGAATACCTCCGGCATTGGTGGTGTTGTCGGAGCGGTCTCGGCTTTGATCGGAATGTCTATCAGCGTTACATCCCCAAACGGCTCGACGGAATATTCAGCCAAAAGACCGTGGTCAGAAGTCTTTAAACCGTATAGATATGTTTCCGAATCGTCGGGGGTACCATCATACTCGTAGATTGCTTTTGCTGTGTACGTATTCGTATCAAACTCATAAACAGTATTCGGCGAGTTAAAATATACTTTTTCATTGTATAGCGCTAATGTGCTTGAATAGAAGGGAGTATCCTTCAGATAGAGGTTGGTGTAATAACTTCTGTGTTGACCTTGTGCAAACCATCTGTAGTCACGGGATAAAACATATCTTTCTCGCAGAAACTGTTGTTCGTTTTCAAAGATTATCTCGCAAAGGTCATTGTATACATTAAAGCAATAAAATTTTCCGTTTGCATATACTGTTGTACCGTCAATTGAGTGAAGCGGTGAATATGAGAACTTATTGCTTGCGGATATTATCGCGGGTGAGCCGTCCCAATTCTTGTCATTCCACGATATGTGACATGAGTTCTCTTTAGGCTGTTCAATTATCACAGGCTCACCTTTTTCATCAGTTACGATATTGCCGTCCGCGTCCTGCTGATAATAATATTCGTACGTTATATTACTCGGATCAAGCTCTTTTATTTCTTCATCGTTTACAAGAAAATAATCATGTGAAATTGAAATGCTGTTTGATGATATCGGGTCATCATATGTAACGTCAACGTTATACCATTCACCTTCAATCTTAACCTTATTCCAGATATGATTAAGTGCATCGCTGGGGACAGGCGCACATTCAATGCCGAGTTTCCGCATAGCGGTCATATAGAGATATGTGTAGCCCTGGCAAACGCCGGTTTTTTCTTTAATCATCTTATCAAGTGTACGGTTTCCGTCAACACCCTCTTCATCACTGTAAACCCTTGTATCATAGTCATAGTTTACGGTAATATAATCGTGAACGTACAGAGCCTTCTGAAGGTCAGTCATGCCCTCTGTGCCGGAGGTGATGTTATTTATTTCGTCCGCGATAACCTCTTGCGCCTTTCTTATTTCATCTACCTTGATAACATCCTGAATTTCACGATACTCTTGTGTTTGATCATCAAATTCCAGATGAAAATCCGCATAGTCTTTGCTGTAAATCAGCTTAAGCGACGTAACGGTATGCTGTGGGTCAAGCTTGTATTCGTAGCTGAACTTACCGGACAGATAGAAAACTTCAGGATGCTCAAACTGTAGCAAGCTGCCCATATAATTCGTGTAAATATATGCAAAACGTGTTTCCGGCAGCTGGTATTTTTCGGGGATTTCGATAGTTTCGTTAAGCTCCGGAATTTTGTCTGCAATGTAGTTAATAAGCTCCTTCTCATTTTCATTTAATGGTTCAGAAGTCGCAGCTAAAGAAAAGGTGTCTCCTGTTCTCGAGTCAAACGGATCTTTTATGACACCCTCGCCATATCCATATCGGGTATTTTCTGCAGCAAAAGCGGTATATGGAATAAGTAACGCGCTGACAATCAG
>JAFQYK010000379.1 GCA_017406485.1 Clostridia bacterium | reverse complement strand
CTGGCTTAAATCGTTAAATACGGGCGTGTCGTTCTCACCCTCAAACGAAAGCGGAACCCACTCGTTATAGCCTATGCCGTGTCCGCCGAAATCACACCAGCGGTCACCGCAGTAAATAACCGTTTCCTGCTTGCTTCCATGAAGCGTATAATAGAAGCCTGTCTGCGAATTGTGCGCATAGCTTTGCTTCGCGTTCTTCATAATATACGGAAATTTCTTTGACTTGTCAGCGTCCGATATGTTGTAGTTCGGTTTTATATTATAGTCGCCCATAATGCTGTCAGACTGGAACACATACACTCTTGAGCCATGCCAGCCGTAGAGGTCGGAGCCTGTGAAGTAGTACTTGCCGTTGTACTTAAACATACAGTCGCCCTCGATACCGCCCTTGTCCTTTTTTCTTATCACGCCGTCCTCATCAAAATAGCTGCTTGTTGAGCCGTCTATTTCCTTTATATTATCAAAATCAAAATCGCAATAGTTCTTTGAATCGTCCATAGGCACTACATAAAGGTGTCCCCTTCCTTTAGCCGAGGAGCATATCATATACGCCTTGCCGTCATCGTCCTGAAACATTGTCTGGTCACCCGTGTCGCCGTTCTCGATCACCGGAAGCGGTGTGCCGCCCCAGAAATATCCCTTTTCGGTTGTAAACGGTCCAAGCGGATTGTCAGCGCTCGCTATAATTACACCGTTGAACTGTGAGCAAAGGATATACTTACCCGATTTTTCGTGATAGACAACTCCCATTCTGCCTGCCCAGCCGCACCAAGCCTGACCGAGTGTCTGCGTATTCGCAACATCGCCCTTATACTCCCAGTTTACAAGGTCTTTTGATGTGTAGCAGGTATACGCTTCAAACGCAGGGTGTTCAACGCTTCCCGGCTGCGGATTTTTAGCATAGGAGTCACTCTCCTTATATCGTACACCGTACCAGTAATATGTGTCGCCGAATTTGAAAATACCGCCGCCCTGTGAATATAGATTATTTCCGTCAGTATCGGTATAGAAGCGGTCATTTGTTATAAGCTGCTTATCGTCATTTACCGTTACGGTACACTCTGCCGTGAGGTTGTTTGAGGTTTTTGCTGTAATGGTTGCCGTTCCGGGGTTTTCGGATATAACAACACCGTCTATGACCTTTGCAACTTTTTCATCGCTTGAAGTCCATATGATTTTTTCATCCGTGTTAACAGGCGCAACATTGGCGTGAAGCACTGCCGTTGAGCCGAGCTTTGTAAGCGTGACAGCGTCCTTGTCAAGCGTTATGCTCGTCGCGGGAGATGCTGCCACAACAGTAACGGCACACTGCGCCGACAGATTACCGTCCGTCTTTGCGGTGATTACCGCGTTTCCTTCCGCGACAGGAGTTACTATGCCGTTTGCGGAAACTATTGCTACGTCTTTGTTATCACTTTCATATGTAACCTTTGAAACGCTGCTTGCCGGCATTGCCTTTGCCGTCACCTCGCCGCTTTTGCCGCCCAATACAAGCGTCATTTCTTCCTTATCGATAATAATTCCCTCTGCCGCCTGCAAAACGGTTACCTCGCAGGTGTCGGCGTATTCGTCATCAGCCGTTTTTACCGTGATTGTAACCGTACCCGCCTTCTTAGGCGTTATCACACCGCCCGAAACAGTGGCGATACTTTTATCACTGCTCTCCCATAAAAGGTCGCTCTGCTGTACGCCTTGCGCGAATATCTTTGCCGTAAGACTTGCGGAGCTATCGGCTGTTGACATTGTAAGCTTGTTTTTACTGAGCGCAATACCGCCGCCGTAGGTAGTGATTGTGAGCGCGGCTGTTTTGGGGTCAATGTTGAGCGTTTGCGACGCGTTTGAAAAAGCAAACTGTATTTTTGCCGTTGTCTCCGCGCTTGCTATGCTCTTTACATAGTCAGTTATTTTTTCGTTTGAAATACTGTCCTGACGCGTAGTTCCCTCGCTGATACCAGCGGAGGTGTAGAAGCTGTTTGTTAAGGATATAGCATCAAAATCAGCGATTACAGTTTCGTTTCTGATTGAAATATCTGCCGCATACACATCGTATGTTCTTGTACCGTGCCTGTTTGTGGACGGGTTATTGACCGTCACACTGACTGCTGCCGATTTAATCATATCGGCGCTTATGGCAGGCATTTCAAATTCCAATACAGCAACGCCCTTGTATTGTCCCGAAGTGTTTAGAAAAGAGACGTTTGATACATTTTCGCTGTCCTTTGTATTCAGCATTATTTCGCCACCGCTTACGTATGACGCGCTTTGACTGCACGTTACCGGCTCAAGCGCTTCATCCGCGTGTACGGTTAACGCTCCCACAGATGATAAAATAATAGCTGCGGTCATAATCAGACTTGTCAGTTTTTTTATAATCATTGTTCCGTCCTCCAAGACAAAATTATTTTATGACTATATTCTATCATTAAACAGAATTATATAAAAATACATATTTGCCATAAACTAATCAAAATTTGCTCTATTGATGTTGACGCTTAGAATTACTTATGATAAAATCATATAGAGGTGACGAATATGCTGATGAACGAAAAGGAAAGTGCAAACCAGCGGAGCAGATTTTTATCATACACAGTGGAAAATATAAATTGGCATTTGCACTTTCATGCGGCGTTTGAAATATGCCTTGTACTTAGGGGAATAATTGAAATTACCATTGACGGCGCGGTTTATACGCTCAAAAAGAACGAGTCGATAATTATTTTCCCGCGCCAGCTTCACAGCTACAAGACGATAGAGCCGTCCGATATGCGCGTGATTACCTTCATCCCCGAGCTTGTGCCGGAGTTTTCTCTAAAATACCGCAAAAAAATACCCGTGGACAACACCGTTCACGGGCTTATGAAATATAAGGATTTATTTGACGGAACTAATACATTTTTGCAAAAGGGGCTGT
>JAFQYK010000378.1 GCA_017406485.1 Clostridia bacterium | reverse complement strand
TGTTTGTCATATGAAAAACAAAATGACCGCGCCTGTTTATAAATTGCGGTCACTTTGACTTATCCCTGCAGCATAACCGTTAGAAAGTCTTGCTTTTTATGTAATTATTATATACTATTCCGTATAATTTGTCAATTCTTTTGTGCATTTTATTAAAGTTTAGAAACATTTACCGGCCGCAATTAAACCAACAAACTTCGAATTCCACATATCACTTGGTAATTGCCGGACAAAGATTAACCATATCGAAATTATTCTGCCGAAACAAAGCGCTTGCCGGTAGTAATTTCCTATAAGACAAAAAAGCTGTTACAAATGATTTCTCATTTGTAACAGCCCTTTAACGTGGTATAATTTTTAAAATTATTCGTTAAGCATTTTTTTCGCTCTTGCAAGTATAGAAAGATACAGGATGTACTGTACAATACTTATAACAATCGCTGCAATTACACTTATAACAGCTATGACCTGAGCAACCTGGTTATTCATAAATGCCGAAAGACATTTTAAGAGAATTGATACAATACCTAAGCATATAATCACTTTAAAAAATTTCTCGCACTTGTCTACAACATCCTGACGCTTAAGGTACATAGCCATATTGTTAATTCCGAGAACAACCAGAATAGTGGTTACCAAGGATACAGCCTGCGAAATAAGCTGTATAAATGTTGAGGCAGTCTGATTGCCGGCAAAAAATCCTCCGATTACTGCAATAATGATAGCAAATACATTTAAGTATATTATTGCCTTAAATGACTGCTCATCCTTCGCTGTCTGTATATAGCCAACAATACCGATAATCAGCGATATAATGGCAATAATACCTGCTACAGTAACAAATATACCCGCACCCACGATAGATATGCCTGCTGCAAATTCACTTTTCTCCGCCGCTGATGCAAACGACGCTATGGCTAATAGTGACGCGATTCCGGTTAACAAAACCGCTATCAAGTCAAATATTTCTGCTGCAAAGATTTTCTTTATACCTTTTGCTGCGTTTGGAAATTTCATTATTTTCCCTCCTTTTAAATTTTACAGAATAAGTATATAATAATTATTTTTTTATGTCAAGCATTGGCCATTTATTTAACTTTTTTGTTATCCTGTTGAAATATAACTTATCGGCGAACTATGTCAAATATTCTATCAAGCGTTCTCTCATACGCGTTCCGCTTATCAAGCTGTTCACGTTCCTTTTCAGCCTGCGTGATGTTGTCGGTTATTATCGCGTCAGCATCTGTTTTCAGGAAGGTTCTCTGATCGTCTGCGGCGTTAGGTGTCCAAACCATTATCTTCTTGCCTTGCTTATGTATACTTTCTATGACCGTATCGGTTGCGCTTTCCTCCTCTATACCGAGGTAATCGCAGTTCAGCATTGCTGTATCTCCAAAGGAGGCGAAACAGAGATAGGCTGTCAGCATTTCATTGTAATTCTTCTCTATATAGTCAATCAAATCGTACTTGAGCGAAATAATGACCGCCTCTTTTTCCATACCCTTTTCCTTTATAATACGGACAGCGTCATCCGCCATTTGTCTGTCGGCAGTTTCGCCCTTTAACTCAACGTAAAGCGTCAAATGTCCCTTTGATGCGTCGAGCATTTCTTCTAATGTTGCGACAGGCTCTTTTCCCTCAACCTTTAACTGCTTGACTTCTTCAAGCGTCATTTCACTTGGGATTCTGCTGTCGCCCGCAACTCTTTCAAAATCCGCATCGTGGTTTACAACATAGTATCCGTCCTTTGTGCGCTGAATATCTATTTCGCCGCCAACCACATTCTTCTCTATCGAATATTTAAGTGCGGCAACAGTGTTCTCGGGCGCCTCAAAGCCACCGGCACGGTGCGCGATTATGCCCGTGCTTCTATCATGCGGCATCAGATCGTCAAAGGATACGCCTACTGTAAACGAAAGCAACGCAACTACGCCTATGCAAAGCGCCGCAACGATGGCAAACCATATTATTCCTCTTGGGCTCTTCAGCGTATATGTCTTTGCTTCTCCCGTTCTGTATTGCTCAAAAAGCATTGTAAGCTTCATTATATACAGCGGAGCAAACAGCAACGCAGTCACTCCCATTTCGATAAGGATAATTCCTGCAAATAATATACCAAATCCATTGAGAAGCTCCCCTGAGATGTAACCCATTTTCCCCAGACTGTCTATAACAATGTACGGTACAAAGCTCGTCAGAGCTATAATAAGAGCGGCAATAGCAAAATATACCACCATAAACAGCAAATTCTGCAAAAGAAAGCTGCCGAGGTTTTTCCTGACCATCCGTCTTGACAGCTTCAT
>JAFQYK010000377.1 GCA_017406485.1 Clostridia bacterium | reverse complement strand
GTCTGAAGCGCAAATTCACCGTCCTGCACGAGTGATTTCTTATTATGAAGCTGCTGTAATTCGTTTAAGGCGGTTATTCCAAATGAAGCAGTAGCAGCCTTTAACAAAGGTTTAATCTTGTCGTGTATGCCAAGATTTCCGCCCCAGAAGCCACCCTCACAGTACGCGAGCGGATTTGTTGACGCGCGCATTTCACCGAGGTAGTCGTAGGTTCTGAGATGCAGGTTTCTTATAAGGTTTAAGTAGTAATCCAGAACCTCGAAAAAGTCCTTGTTCTCCTGCTTTGCCTTGGCGTAAATCATCGGCAGGTGCAAGGATACCACGCCTATATTAAAGCGTCCGACAAACACCGGCTTATCGTTTTCGTCCGCCGGATTCATACCGCCGCGCTCATAGTAAGGCGAAAGAAACGCGCGGCAACCCATAGGCGAAATAATCTCGCCATACTTTTTATACATTGACGGAACATAGCCCTCGCCGGTGAGTGAGAGCCAGTCCGGGTACATACTTCTCATTGAGCAGTCTATTCCGGCTTCAAACACATCCTCTAAAGGCTTACCCTTGCCGTGGAGGTTCTCATCATATAAAAATACCACCTTCGGGAACAGCACAGGCTTTTTGTGTCCCTTTTTGCCCTGACCGCCTTTTCTGACCTCAAGCATTTTTATTGAAGCCATTTTTGCAAAACGGCCTGTACCCGTACCGATTGTCACTGTTATAAACGGATAGTCGCCGCGGCTTGACGATACGGAGTTGAACTTGTACTCCCAGCCCTGAAAGCCCTGCTCAAAGTCGCGCTCAATATCCTGCATTGTAACCTTGTCAGCCTGTTCCTCGCTAAGACCTAAGGAGGTGTACTTTTCCATATACTTTTTGTAGGATTTTTCGGCGTACGGTTCAAGGATTATATCAGCTGACGGTACGGTGAAGCCGCCGTACTGCTGCGACGCGGCTGACAGGATAATGTCCCCCATAACGTCAAACGCCACATCAAGCGTTTTGGGTTCGTTGTACCACAGATTGCCCATCTCAAAGCCGCCCGAAAGAACGTTCTTGATGTCAAAAAGGCAACAGTTCATTGTGTCACGGCGCGCTGACATATCGTGGATATAGATATAACCGTCGCGGCACGCCTGCAATTCCTCGGTTGTGAGGAAGAATTTTTTGTACAGCTCCTTGTTTAGCTGATTAAAGATAAGGCTTCTTTTTGTCGAAACAAGCGCGCTGTCAGTGTTGGAATTCTCCTTGTCGCCTATGTACATAATTGACTGGCTCTTTTTATAGACCTCGTCAAGCATCTGCACAAAGTCCTGCTTATAGTTACGGTAGTCGCGGTAGCTCTTGGCAACAAGCGGATTGACCTTCTCCAAAGCGCCCTCGACTATGTTGTGCATTTCGGCAATCTCAATGTCCTCCTTGCCCATTTTCTCAGCTTCTTCTGTTACAAACTTGCAGATAAACTCAATATCCTCATCGGAAAACTTCTGCAAAGCGCGGTAAGCGGACTTATTTACAGCCGTTACAACCTTCTGTACATTAAATTCTTCTTTTGTATTATCCTTTTTTACTACTCTCATTTCAATCACCTCGTTTATCTCACCTTACTATTATATACAACATCTTGTGGTTTATGATTAGTATAACATCAACATATAGCTTTTGCAATAACATCCGTTTTACCCATTTATTACATTGTGTTTACGCGTGTAATTAAGCCGGTTTTGAAGATAATAATTGGGGTATTAAATAATTATATCATACGGAGGCAGAAAATGAAAGTGCTTTTTAAAAGTTTTTATTTATATTTTTTAGGTGCGGCGGCAGACACGATCAGATGGACGCTTGAAAGAGAAATACGCAAATCGGCGGGAAACGGGCGGAGTATATCATCAAAAAAACTGTCGGTTTTATCTGATTTAAGCTATTTTTTTTATTCACATTTTTTAAGGCTTGAAACGGATTTGAGAAAAACCATCAAATTTTTATAAAAAATACGTAAATTTTTCTTGTTTTCTTCTTGATTTCATACAAAAAAAGTGGTACAATATCTTTATGTATATAATACAGCAGGAGTGTCCTCAGGACAGTTCTGGAATTTAAAATACAAAAGGAGGAAATTTTTAGATGGCAAGAAAAATGAAAACAATGGATGGTAACAACGCTGCTGCTTACGCTTCATACGCGTTTACGGACGTTGCTGCTATCTACCCCATCACACCATCATCAACAATGGCAGAGGTTACAGACAAGTGGTCTGCTGCAGGTCAGAAGAATATCTTCGGACGTACTGTAAAGGTTGTTGAAATGCAGTCGGAGGCCGGTGCGGCAGGTGCTGTTCACGGCTCACTTACAGCAGGTGCTTTAACAACTACCTACACAGCTTCACAGGGTCTTCTTCTTATGATCCCGAATATGTACAAGATCGCAGGTGAGCAGCTTCCGTGCGTATTCAACGTATCGGCAAGAGCGCTTGCATCACACGCTCTTTCAATCTTCGGCGACCATCAGGACGTTATGGCCTGTCGTCAGACGGGTTTTGCGTTCCTCGCGTCAACAAACCCGCAGGAGGCTATGGACCTTGGCGCTGTAGCTCACCTTTCAACAATCAAGTCAAGAATACCGTTCCTTCACTTCTTCGACGGCTTCAGAACATCACACGAGTACCAGAAGGTTGCTTGCTGGGATTATGATGAGCTCGCTAAGATGGTTGACTGGGACGCTATCAATGATTTCAGAAGAAAGTCACTTAACCCTGAGCATCCCGCACAGAGAGGTACAGCTCAGAATGGCGACGTATTCTTCCAGGCAAGAGAGGCTTGCAACAAGACATATGACGCTGTTCCCGATGTTGTTCAGGCTTATATGGACAAGGTTAACGCTTCAATCGGCTCAGATTACAAGCTGTTTAACTACTACGGCGCACCCGACGCGGAGCAGGTTATCGTAGCTATGGGTAGTGTTTGCGACACTATCGAGGAAACTGTTGATTACCTCAACAAGAACGGCCAGAAGGTTGGTCTTGTAAAGGTTAGACTTTATCGTCCGTTCTCAGCTAAGCACCTTATTGACGCTATCCCCGACACTGTTAAGAAGATCAGCGTTCTTGACAGAACAAAGGAGGCAGGTTCAATCGGTGAGCCTTTGTATCTTGACGTTGTTGCAGCTCTTCAGGGCAGCAAGTTTGCAAACGTTGACATTTACGCAGGTCGTTACGGTCTTGGCTCAAAGGATACAACTCCTGCTTGCATCATAGCTGTTTACAAGAACACAGAGAAGAAGAGATTTACAATCGGTATCAACGATGATGTAACAAATCTTTCACTTCCGCTTGAGGAGAACCCCGACACAACTCCGGAGGGTATCACAAGCTGTAAGTTCTGGGGTCTTGGTGCTGATGGTACTGTTGGCGCTAACAAGAACTCAGTTAAGATCATCGGCGACCACACAGAGATGAACGTTCAGGCATACTTCGACTATGACTCAAAGAAGTCGGGCGGATTGACCTGCTCACACCTCCGTTTCGGTCATCCGAAAATTACATCAACATATCTTATCAACAAGGCTGACTTCGTTGCCTGCCACAAGGCTTCATACGTAAGACAGTACGATATGGTTCAGGATGTTAAGCCGGGCGGCGTATTCCTCTTGAACTGCTCATGGAACGTTGACGAGCTTTCAGAGCATCTCCCCGGTCAGGTTAAGAAGTACATCGCTGACAACAACATTCAGTTCTATACAATAGACGGTGTTAAGATCGGTAAGGAAATCGGTCTCGGCAACAGAATTAATACAGTTCTTCAGTCAGCATTCTTCAAGCTTTCAGGTATTCTCCCCGAGGAGGACGCTATTAAGTATATGAAGGACGCTGCAACCGCTTCTTATTCAAAGAAGGGTGACGCTATCGTTAAGATGAACCACGACGCTATCGACGCAGGCGCACAGCAGGTACACAAGGTTGACGTTCCCGCTGACTGGGCAAACGCACAGCCCGAGGAGCTTGGCGTTAAGCACGAGGGCGAGGGTAAGCTTATCGATTATGTAAACGATATTCTCGTTCCTATAAATCAGTTCAGAGGCGCATCACTCCCCGTTTCTACTTTTGAAAAGTATCAGACAGGTGAGGTTCCCCTGGGCTCTGCTGCATTCGAGAAGAGAGGTATCGCTATCGACGTTCCCGTTTGGAACAACGAAACATGTATCCAGTGCGGTAACTGTTCATATGTCTGCCCGCACGCTTGTATCCGTCCGGTAGTTCTTACAGAGGAAGAGCTTAACAATGCTCCCGAGGGTATCAAGTATACAAAGGCTATGCAGCTTGACGGTATGTACTATGCAATGGCTATATCTGTTCTTGACTGTACAGGCTGCGGAAGCTGCGCTAATGTCTGCCCCGTAAACAACGCAGGCAAGAAGGACCCGGCTCTCGTTATGAAGCCGCTTGATGAAAACTATGATGAGCAGAAGTCATATGACTATCTCGTAGGTCTTGCTGAGAAGCAGGAGGTTCTTGACAAGTTCAAGATTTCAACTGTTAAGGGCAGCCAGTTCAGAATGCCGTATCTTGAGTTCTCAGGCGCGTGCGCAGGCTGCGGCGAGACACCGTATGCAAAGCTTGTAACACAGCTCTTCGGTGACAGAATGTTCCTTGCGAACGCTACAGGCTGTTCATCAATTTGGGGCGGCTCCTGCCCGTCAACTCCGTACACCACAAACAGCGAGGGTCACGGTCCTGCATGGGCTAACTCACTGTTCGAGGATAACGCGGAGTTCGGTCTTGGTATGTTCATCGCTCAGAACACAATGAGAGAGGCTAATATCGCAAGACTAAAGAAGGTAGCAGAAACCAACCCCGAGGCTAAGCCGGCTATCGACAAGTTCATTGAAACAAAGAACGACGCTGACGCTAACAAGGTTGCTACGGCTGAATTACTCAAAGCTATCGAGAACATCAACTCAGAGGAAGCTAAGAACGTAATTGCTGACAAGGAATACCTTTCAAAGAAGTCTTGCTGGATCTTCGGCGGTGACGGTTGGGCATACGACATCGGCTTCGGCGGTGTTGACCACGCGCTCGCATCAGGCGAGGATATAAACGTTCTCGTATTCGATACGGAGGTTTACTCAAACACAGGCGGTCAGTCATCAAAGGCTACACCGACAGGCGCTATCGCACAGTTCGCTGCAGCAGGTAAAGAGGTTAAGAAGAAGGACCTCGCTGCTATCGCTATGATCTACGGTTACGTATATGTTGCACAGGTTGCACAGGGCGCTAACCAGGCACAGCTTCTGAAGGCTATGCTTGAGGCTGAAAGCTACAACG
>JAFQYK010000376.1 GCA_017406485.1 Clostridia bacterium | reverse complement strand
TTTCAATGAAGAACAGTGTAAGTGTACGATTTTGTGACCGGGGCTCAATTTTCGTCCCAAAGAAACAGCTTCGCATATTCCGCGGACGCGCTGGCACAGTGGGTAGTGAAAGTATAATCGGTATCCGATGTTATATCTACTTCGGAAAGACCAAGCAGTTTGCCGTCTTCGTCGTACACGGCGCAGAAGCAGTAATGCGGCTTTTCGTTCGCGTCGGAGATATTGATTGTAAACGCTATACCGGAGTCTGTCACACTGCAATCCAATTCTTCCGGTTTTTGATTGTTGTCCTGCACATTTTGATTTTCCAATTTATATATTTTAAATGTGTTTTTTATATCCATAAAATCCCTTGTACCGCTTTCGGTATAGTAATATATCAACAGATGCGTGTATTCTTTTGTATCTATTGTTTTATATACATACTCATTCACGGGAACTTTGCCATTATTATCTCTCTCGTCAATGTACGGTTCTGATACCTTGCTCCGCGACCAATATTTTGTATTACTGCCTTTCAGCCCCATTCTGAATCTGGTGTCCATTTTAAACATCACCAAATAGGTGCAGTTCGGCTCGACCTCCAAATGTATGCATCTGTTTTCCACATCTGCCGTATTGTCAACCTCCTGTATCTCCTGCAATGAACAATCAGAATATTTAATATAATTCGCTATATCGTTTGTGTTTACATCAAACACATCCTCCGTCACCTTATACCAGCCGGCATATACAGTTGTATCGCTTGTTATTGCCGAAAAATCTGCTTTTGTGTTCAGTCCGGTGTCGCTGTACCATCCTGCGAACGCATATCCCTCTCTGGTTGGGATTTGTTTTTCATTACCCTTATCATATTCATCCAAATCAATCGTCCATAATAATCTGTTCCTGTCGCAGAATTTGACTCTTATACTTTTCTCCATTTTGGCATATAATGTCATTGATTCATAAACATTACTGCCAATTGGAAATTCCTCGGTAAATTCCTTGTCCTTATACCAGCCGGCGAAGGTTAAGCCGTCCTCGTCATATATATAGTTGTGTTTTTCGTTGTTTTTTAATGTAACTTCATTTACCGTCTTGTCGTTATAAACATATCTTATTGTGTGGTTTTCCGGCACGGTATGGTTAAGCAAGCCTGAATTGTATGGCGGGTCGAAGGTTTCATACCCATAGCATCCGCAAGCTATCCAGACTCTGCCGTCGTATGGGTTAACTCTGATATTTCCTACCTCATAACCGCCCTGGTTTGTCGTTTTAGCGGGATATTTTTCGCTGTTTACGGTTGTCAGCACGCTCCAGGTATTTCCGCCGTCTATACTCCGCAGTAACGCTGTCGCGCTTGAAAAATACCCTCCGGCTCCGCCTACATAAACAACAGAGGTCGAATTCGGGTCAACAGCTACCGATTTTTGTCTCATAGTTCCGGAGGTATCAACCGGTATATTCAATTTTGACGATACGCGATTTGTTATGTCGTATTTATATATTTCCTCGATTGTGTATGTTTTGCTTGCGTCACTGCTATTCGTAATAATTGACTGTACGATTGCATATGCATAATTGTTTACCTGATCATATGCCAAATCCAGTATTTTTTGTTGTTTTAATCTGGTTGACCGGTTCCAATGTTCATCAGACAGTTTTTCCCAGTTATCGCCGTTATCATAAGATACTACAATATTTCCTTCATCATCCGCGCCGTATAATTCCTTTTCGCCGATATAATTAAATGTAAATACGCTGACGCATCCATTCATTTTGTCCCACGTATACCCCTTATCTTTTGAATAATACTCAGCGGCAAACAGTACATTGGGATTTGTCGGTGACTGTAATGAGGAATAATAGGCGGAGTGCGGCACTTCCGTTGAAGTCAGCGTGGTATTTTCCCAATTCTTGCCTCCGTCGTGCGTGTATGTCAGAGTTCCTCCGTTCCAGCTTACATTTGCAAATCCGTATATTGTATCCCTGTCCGCGGCAAATCCCCCGTAAAGATTACCTTTTTCGGGTATAGTAAGCGCGCTGTATGTTTTTCCGCCGTCTGTTGAAATCACACCTGTGTAATCCTGCGCGGAAAACAATAACAGATTCGGCTCATAATAATTAAAATTAAACCTGCCTCCCTGCATTAAGTTTGATATTCCCTTTGCCTGCTTAAAATTAAGGCCGCCGTCCGTACTTCTGACAAGGTCATCACATCCGAAGGTCATAACGTTATTATCATCGGCGGGATCGATTATATATAGCTTTTCCCGCGCCTCCCAGTTTGCGTTGAAAAACAGTGAGTTTTTTTCGTTTGACGCATACTCCCACGTGTCGCCGCCGTCAAATGAAACCACCGTTTTGTTTACATAGTAATTATCCACAGCCTTTCTTGCCTGATAAATAATGTGATTGGGATTACTCTCGGACACCTCCAGGAATTGCGGCCAGGTATTTATATAGCTGTCGTTTGTTATTTTTGTCAATGCGTCGTTTTCTAATTTATATATTCCCTCCCACGTCTGAGCGTAAATTGTATTTTGTACTACGTCTAAGCCTGTTATTCCTTTTGAATAATCTGCTTCCGCGTCATTTTCCAAATATGTTTTTTCGACGGATGCATTTTCTTTATCTATCAAAAACAGTCCGTATTGATTTCCCACATAAACATTGCCGTCATCGGTTATTTTAACGATGCCGTCCGCTAATCTTTTGTCATTTATAATCAATGCAAAAGTTTCTCCGCCATCTGTTGACTTATACAGTCCGATCTGACTTTCCTGTAACACGCTGTTTGTGTTCGGCTTTTCGGACGGAGATTTTCTAATACCTGTATCTCTGTCGTATGGTGTTGAAAAATACACGTCTGTTGTCAGATTTTTGGTGCTGTCATATGACACAGGATCAAATTCAAGCCCGTCCCATAGGTATCTTGCGCCGGAGGTCGAGAAGCTTTGCGTCTTTTTCCAAGTGTCGGCCCTATCCGTACTTATGTACATCGCACCATTGATTGTTCCGAGTCCCAATGCAAGTACGTGATTTGAATTATGCGGGTCTATCGCAAACATTCCGACTCCTCTTGCACCCATTCCGCCGTTTGCCATTACCCAGTTTTCACCGTGGTCGGTTGACTTGTATAAGCCCGCAACGTCAATACCATACAGCATTAAATCGCCGTCAGAAGAGGCTTCAGGAGATACAGGCCATTGACATCCGGCGCCGCTCGTGCCCAATTTCTTCTGCTGTTCATTTTGCATTATAATTCTTTCATAAGTTATGTTATTGTCAGTAGGAGTTATTTGTTCAAAAGTAAAATCAACCGCTTCTGAAATTGGTGTAATAAATATGCATAAGACTAATGTTGTGCATATATAAATCAACTTTTTTATTAAACCTTTCACCGTTGAAATACCCCCTTCTTGATATTCTGTTTTTCATTTGCAGTTATCTATACATATTAAATTTACTATATACTATGTATATTTGTCAAGCGGCTTCTGTCAGTCAGTACAAGAAAATCTGTAATAAATCAGCAAGCATTTACACTTGTCACGAGAAAATGACTAAATTTAAGACAATCAACCGGAAGCAGATGCACAAGGATGCGGAAGAATTATTAAAGTGGCATAGGTTAACGTCCTTGACACAATTTGCCGAATGGGATATACTGATACTGTAAACGAACGAAAAAGTCTTACCGTTAAGGCGCGGGACAGACAGAAAATGGTGATGAAAATGGACAAGGTATATGAGCTTATGAAGGAACCTCTTGTGAGGTATATAGAAGATTATCC
>JAFQYK010000375.1 GCA_017406485.1 Clostridia bacterium | reverse complement strand
TACCTTGCGGTCGCGCCGAACGGCGATATTTACCCGTGTCACCAGTTCGTCGGCAATGAGGATTATAAAATGGGAAATGTTGCCGAGGGTAAGGTTAATGAGGATATACGTATGGAGTTTGAACGCTCAAACGTCTATACCAAGGAAAAGTGCAGAGACTGCTTTGCAAAGTTCTACTGCTCGGGCGGCTGCAGCGCAAACGCCTATAACTTTAACGGCGATATAAACAAGCCCTACGAATTAGCTTGTGAATTCCAGAAAAAGCGTCTTGAATGCGCTGTTGCGATAGAGGCGCATAAAAAGCTGAACTAAATTTTAAGGAGGAATATACAATGATACACAAGGGTTTTAAGATGAAGCTCTATCCGGGACAGGAAAAGGAGTACGAAAAGCGTCACAACGAGCTTTGGCAGGAAATGAAGGATATGATCCACGAGCACGGCGGCAGGAACTACTCAATCTATCTGGACAAGGAAACGCTCACCTTGTACGGCTATATCGAGATTGAGGACGAGGAACTCTGGGCAAAGAGCGCCGATACGCCGATAAACAGAAAATGGTGGGATTTTATGGCCGATATTATGGAAACAAACCCCGATAACAGTCCGGTTTCTAAAGACTTGGATTTGCTTTTCCATCTTGATTGATATTAGAGCGCTCCGGCGCTCTTTTTGCTAAAACAGAAGGGGGAGACGCGTATGAAAAAAAGACTGACTGCGTTAATATTAGCCGTAATACTTTGCCTGGCTGCAACGGGCTGCACATACAGCGAGCTTTTGTCGCTTGTAAACGGTACAGATTACGGCATAGGAAGCTATGCATTAGGTGAAATTCCGCCATACAGCGGCCAGGCAGCGGTTACAGTCAATTCAAACAAGCCGTTTTTTTCTGAGGATGAAATCACCGATATAAGCTTTGAGAGCTACAGTGAACTTGACTACCTCGGCCGCTGCGGCGCGGCAACCGCGTCACTTTCCCGTGACACAATGCCAACCGAGGAGCGGGGTAAAATCGGTATGATTAAGCCAACAGGATGGCATCTTGTAAAATACGACTTCATAGACGGAAAATATCTTTACAACCGCTGCCACCTCATAGGCTACCAGCTTTCGGGGGAGAATGCTAATGAGCAAAACCTTATAACAGGCACGCGCTGCTTAAATGTAACCGGTATGCTGCCGTACGAGAACAAGGTAGCGTCTTACATACGCGCGACCGGAAACCACGTTATGTATCGCGTCACACCAATCTTTGACGGCGCAAATCTGCTTGCGAGCGGCGTTCTGATGGAGGCTTTATCCGTGGAGGACGGCGGCGCCGGAATTAGCTTTTGCGTGTACTGCTATAACGCTCAGCCGGGTGTTGCAATAGACTACGCTACAGGTGATAATGAATTGGAATGATTTTAAAAAAAGACACTTATGTGTCTTTTTTTAAAATCACACCAAATCGGTGTACATTGTTGACTTTTTTATGAAATAATGATAAAATAATTATATATATAAATCATACTTCTTTTTTATCTTACAGAATAGAATAACTAATCAGATTATCTGAAAGGGGAATTGCGGGAATGAATTTGAAGAATAAATTGATTAGTGTTGTACTTTCGATGACTATGTTAATATCTGTATTTCCGTTCAGTGTGATAACAGCATCTGCACTCACGGAAAGCGATATTATTACGATGGATGATATAACGGATACTGATACGCCTCCTGTTATATCGGATGACGGGAAGGACTGGTATGCAATCAGCACTCTGC
>JAFQYK010000374.1 GCA_017406485.1 Clostridia bacterium | reverse complement strand
GTTTCCTTTTTATCTATGCGCTCCCTGTACTCGCGCTCTGTTTGCTCCAAAAGCTGCTCGCGTCTTTCGCGCGCGTCATTTATGACAATCGCGGAAAACGCAGCGAGCTTATCTTCTATATTTGTGGGCATAATCATTATCTCCCCTTTTATAGCTTAAGTCCTATTGACTCTTCGACCATCTGGTTTATACTTCCGGCTATGTCGCGGCTGCCGTGGCGGTCGGGTATTTCAATGATAAGCGGTGTGTGGCGCGTCATACGCGCAGCGGCGATTTCCGCCTTAACTTCTGCCGCCGCCTTTTCGGTGAAGATAAGTATGCCAAGCTCCTTATCCTCAAACGCCCGGTTCATTGCCGCCTCAATTTCGCCGCGCTCGTGCGCGACAATACCGTCTATACCGGCAAGCCTGAGGCCTATCTGCGTATCAATATTGTCGCTTATAAGATACATTTTCATTTTTATCTGTCCTTTAGTTAAACAAAATAAGTATCGATATTACAAGACCGTAAAGCGCGATACCCTCTGCAAGAGCAACGAAGATAAGCGTCTTACCCATAATCTTTTCGTTCTCGCTCATCGCGCCTATAGCCGCAGAAGCCGCAGATGCAACGGCGATACCGCCGCCTATGCCGCTAAGACCTGTTGAAAGCGCCGCGCCTATGAACTTAAGTCCTGCACCAACGCTCAATGATGCGTCAGCCGTACCGCTTGCCGCAAGCACGCTAACGCCTGTTCCCAAAACGAACAGCGACGCAACGCCAAGTATGCTAAAGAACGATATAGCGTTCATTATAAGGCACATCTTGCCCTTTTTCTGCTCCGTTCTGTTATAAATCACAACCGGCACAATAACCGTCATAGCTATTAAAACAAACAAAATTGTCAATATGATATTCATTTTTAAATCCTCCTATATTTTTCGTATATTGGCTACGTGGGAAAGAAGCAAGCAGATTGCCGCTTTGAAGCCGATGGTGCCGTACGCGTGTACTGCCCTCGGCAAAAAGTGGTGAGCTGCGCCGCTTATTTGTCACGTAGAGAAACGAACTCTTTTCCGCGTCCAGTGAAATAACGCGAGAACATTTCGTAATATTCCAAACGCAGTACCTGTATTCCGACTATAAGTCCTTCAAGCACCATTACAACCGCGTTACCTATAACCGCCACAATCACCATTCCGATACCGCCCGGCGGTGTTAAAATCGAAACAACCATCATCATTCCGACGTGGACAATAGCAAACGCGCCTATTCTCAGGAACGAGATTGTGTTTGTGAAGAAGCTCAGTATTACCTCGAACATCTCAAACAAATTCTCCACAAAGTACATACCGTCCGCCGGCCACCAATTCTTTTTGCCTTCAATCAGTTTTGCAAGCGGCTCTGACATATACATTGCGATAACCGCAATAATAATCAGAATTACAAACAGTATGTTAGGAATTCCCCAGCCAAGGAACATATTACCCGCCATTGTAAGCGCGGAAAGGTAAAACAGAAGTCCGGCTATGCCGTTATGCCCGAAAATCGCTTCACCCTTGTTTTTGGCTTTGAACGAATTTATTATATTCAGTATCATACCGAAAATGATAATCACAACACCCATTGCGATTGTCGCGCCGAGCATCATAATCGCCTGCTCCATAGGCCGTATCGGTGTGGTGTGCAATAGGTTTGGTATAAGCTCCTCATTGCCGAAGAAGCTGCCGTACACAAATCCGAACACAACGCCGCTCAGTCCTACCCATCCGATTATTCCTGCAAGGTCTATTTTCTTAACCTTATACAGTATAAAACCGAGAATTGCGAAAACCGCGCTCTGTCCGACATCACCAAACATTATACCGAAGAACAGTATATACGTTACCGCTAAAATCGGCGTCGGGTCAATCTCATTGTAGCTGGGCAGTCCGTACATCTTGACGAACATTTCAAACGGCTTAAATACCGGGTTGTTTTTAAGCCTTGTCGGCGGCTCTGCCGTGTCAGCGTTTTCCGCATCCTCAATATGCAGCATAACGCCGCCGCGCTCCTTCTCGACCTCTCTTTCGAGTTTCTTTGCGTCCTTTGCGCTCATCCAGCCTATGATATAGAAAAGCTCTCTGCCCTGTGCCGCGCATCTGCGTATTTCCGAAAGCTGACTGCGCTTTTTTGCAAGGTTATATACTCCCTGCAGTTTTTCCGTCATATCACCTACGGCTTCCTTTGTCTTTTTATTTAAAGCCGCGATTTTTGCGTTTAATTCCGTATTCCTCGCCATAACCTGCCAGCGTATTTCGGCAGGTGTGCCGGAATACTTGTCAGGCAGCCGCTTTTCCTCAAAATATAATGAGCGGAAAATCTCCGCCACCCTCTGCTCCGCCGACACGGGTACGAAGTACAGGCCCCATACGTCCGAGGCGGTTTCCGAGATCTTTACAAACACCGCTTCAACGTCTGTAAGGTATGTCATAAGCGTGTTGTAGCCTGCCTTGGGGATATGTCCGAGCTTGAATTTTATAAATTCAAGCTCTCTTAGCTTTCCGAAATCAATATCCGCGCCCTCTATCTTTTCAAGACGTTTTAAGAGCTTTTCGTTGTTTTTAAGCTCCTTCCGGTATTTCTCCTGCTTGATTTTTTCTTTTTCTATACGCCTGTTTATTTTGGCGATCAGTGCGTTCATATCCTCAGGCGTAATATCATCAGGAACTGCAGCCGCTTCATTTTTCCTGCAGCCTATCTGTTCCATTAAGTTTGCCGCGTTTTTGGCTATCGTTTCATACTCGCCCGTATCCTCAAAGGCCGTGAGGGAGCCGCGGTTAGCAAGATATGACATTGCTTCCTCAAGATGAATATCTCTCCCGTAAATATATTTTTCGGCTATCGTGTCAAACTGATTTAAAAGCCCCGATATAGTCACAAGCTTCATTTTTGTTATTGCCAAGTTTCTCCCTCCTCTCTACAGCCTTACGTGCGCGCGTATCGCTTCAGTGTTAAGGCCGTATCTTACGCCCTCCGTTATAGTGGTGATATTGCCTATTTCCGCCTCCTTGAGGTTTAAATATGCAAACATCGCCGCAAAGGATTGGCTGTTATTTACAAATATTCGTTTTGATATTCCGTTATATATCACTCTGTAGTTTTCCTCCGGAAAGCGTCCGTTTTCCAAATCCTCGAACAAACCGCCGTAAACCGTTTCACTGCGTACAAGACTGACAAGCTGTTCCATACTGTCCGCATTTACAAGCCGCCGTATTATGTCCCCGCTCAGACGGTGGCGTATCGGAAACAGGTACGTGAAGATTATTTCACTCGGAAAATCGTAATACTTCTTTCCGCGGTAAATCCACATCAAATTCATCATATCAATATTTGAGCCTATAAGCTGCTCGAAAAGCGTTATCTGCTCGCCCTTGAGGCTCTTATGCGCTTCGCGCCATATGCGCGTGTAAAGAAACACGTCAAGCATCATTCCCAGCGAGAAAAAGTCAGCTCCAACGCTCTGCGCTCTTTTAAGCGGCTCAGCGTAAGGCGTATGTCCGCACGCTTTTATACAGTCGTCAAGCGAGGTTGCGTTTTGCATTATCTCGCGGTTTATCTTCGTGTGCGTTTCAAAAAACGCGTCAAACCTGCCCTGGCTCACCTCGTCACGTGTACGCGCTTCCTTTGTGTATATATGGCGCAGCTCGCGCTTTATAAATTCACCCTCGCGCTGTATGAACCAGAAATTTAACAGTCTGCGCAGCGGCCTGTCTGCAAAATTATAAAGGCGCACATACTCCTCCATAATATCCTGCTCCAGAAGCAGCTCCATAACGCCGCGGTGTATCTCGCGCTCGTTCACGTTTTCAAGCACATCCGAGTAACCATCCGTATTTTTAAGGTACGCACATATGTCGTTCACGCTCTTTCCGGCAAGCAGCGCTTCGTAATCCTTTTCCGTAAGGAACCGCGCGTGCATTGCCCTTAGCTTTGCGGCAATCGCGCTGTATTCATTACCCATCTGCTCACCCTCTTACGCGTTTATAACTCTTTCGGCAATCTCCGATGCCCATTTATCCTTGTTTAAGCTGAGCTTCTCTTCAAGCGCTGCAGCCGTTTTGTCGCTCTTTTCTTTTATTTCGGCGATTTTCTTCTGCGTGTCACTGTCTGACTGCTTCTTAAGGCTCTCGCCCTTTTCCTTTGCCCTTTGCTCAATATCGCGGCTCATCTTTTGCGTGTCTCGCGCAAGACGCGCTTCAAGCTCGCCGCTCGCTTCCTTTGCGTCACGGACAATGCTCTGCGCCTTGTCCTCAATCTGCATTATTTGCTTTATAACCTCTTCCATCTTTTTTCACCTTAATTTTTTAAACTTTGAAGCGGCGCCGGTATCCTTCCGCCGCGGTTTATGAACTCGGCGCTTGAATATGGCTTTACACTCATTACGGGGCCTGTTCCCAAAAGTCCGCCGAACTCCACAATGTCGCCTTCCTTTTTGCCCGGAGCGGGGATTACTCTTACGGCTGTGGTTTTGGAATTTACCATACCGATTGCCGCCTCGTCCGCGATTATTGCGGAAATCGTTTCCGCGGTGGTGTCGCCGGGGATTACTATCATATCAAGACCGACCGAGCATACGCAGGTCATCGCCTCAAGCTTTTCCAGGCTCAGCGCGCCCTCTTTAGCAGCAGCAATCATACCCGCGTCCTCGCTGACGGGGATAAACGCGCCGGAAAGTCCGCCGACATAGCCCGAAGCCATAACGCCTCCCTTTTTAACCGCGTCGTTAAGAAGCGCAAGCGCGGCGGTGGTGCCGTGTGTGCCGCACTTTTCAAGTCCCATTTCCTCTAAGATATATGCAACACTGTCGCCTATCGCGGGGGTGGGAGCAAGTGAAAGGTCAACTATTCCGAACGGTACATTAAGCCGCTTTGACGCTTCGCGCGCCACTAATTGCCCCATACGCGTAATCTTGAACGCTGTCTTTTTTATCGTTTCTGCAACATAACCAAAGTCCTTGCCCTTAGTCATTTCAAGCGCGCACTTTACAACGCCGGGACCACTGACGCCTACGTTTATAACGCATTCGCCCTCGCCTTCGCCCAAAAACGCGCCCGCCATAAACGGGTTATCCTCAACGGCGTTGCAGAACACAACGAGCTTGGCACACGCAAAGCCATGCGTGTCGGCAGTCTTTTCCGCCGCCTGCTTTACTATCTGTCCCATTTGCTTTACGGCGTCCATATTGATACCGGCTCTCGTTGAGCCTACGTTGACGCTCGAGCATACAAGGTCGGTTGACGCGAGCGCTTC
>JAFQYK010000373.1 GCA_017406485.1 Clostridia bacterium | reverse complement strand
GGTGTATAATATTACATAATTATCCAAAGAAAAAAGGCGGCGGAGCGTATGGCAGAGAAAAATAAGAATATACACGCCGGACACAGGCAGCGTATGCGTAAGAACTTTCAGTCCGGCGGATTTAAGGGATGGCACGACCACAACGTTTTGGAATATATTCTGTTCCGGGTAATACCGCGCGCCGACACCAATGAAATTGCTCATCATTTAATAGACGGCTGCGGCGGCTTTGCGGAGGTGTTTCGCGCTTCAAAAGAAAAATTGACGGATATAATGGGTGTAGGTGACGAAACAGCGGAGTATTTACGAATGCTCGGAGAGTTTGCGCGCTATTATAACGATGTCAGATACGATGTAAATCGCTTTACGCTTGACAGTGAAACGAGCGAGGGGTATATGCTTAACCTGTTTGACGGGATGGAGCGTGAAAATTTCTATATTTTCTGTCTTGACGCGCAAAACCGCATAATATATAAGAGGCGTATGTTTGAGGGCAGCTTCGACAGTATGGATATTGATATATCACAGATATTACGCCTGGCTGCAAAATGTGACGCGTCAAACGTGGTACTTGCACACAATCACCCGAGTGGTATAGCTAAGGCTTCAAACGCTGACATTGTCGCTACACAGGCGATAGAACGCGCTTTAAGCTATGCCGGAGTAGGACTGCTTGACCATATAATAGTCGCGGGAGGAAAATGTGCCAGTGCAAAAAGAAATTATATCGTTCCGGATACACGCAAATATAAGAAATAACCGACAAAAATATTGACTTTGTGCCGCTTATGTGATAGTATTATCTATGTATTTGATAATTTGGAAAATACTGAAATTTATGATATATTCAGGGAGGCAAAACGTAATGGCAAAGGCTGCAATAATGGGTTACGGCACCGTCGGCAGCGGTGTTTATGAGATTATAAAAAACAATGCCGAAAAGCTCAAAAAGAACGCAAACGGTGAGCCGATTGAAACAAAATACATTCTCGACATACGCGATTTCCCCGACCATAAGGAAAAGCACCTTTTCACAAAGGATTTTAACGACATTTTAAACGACAGTGAGGTAAGCGTAGTAGCCGAGGTTATGGGCGGGCTTCATCCGGCTTATGAGTTCACAAAGAGCCTTTTAGAGAGCGGTAAGAGCGTTGTAACATCGAACAAGGAGCTTGTTGCGACTTACGGCACGGAGCTACTTGCGCTTGCAAGGGAAAAGAACGTAAATTATTTCTTTGAAGCAAGCGTTGGCGGCGGTATTCCGATTATAAGACCTATGCACCAATGCCTCACAGCTAACAATATTATCAGAATTGCAGGTATCTTAAACGGCACGACGAACTACATTTTAAACCAGATGATAAAGAGCGGTCAGACCTTTGACGCGGCTTTAAAGGACGCGCAGGCAAAGGGCTTTGCGGAGCGTAATCCGGCGGCTGATATTGAAGGCCACGACGCCTGCAGAAAGATTGCGATACTCACATCGCTTGCCTCGGGTCTTACGGTTGACTACAACGATATTGAAACAAAGGGAATAACGGATATAACCCTTGACGATGTAAATTATGCTGCACAGATGGACGCCGTTATAAAGCTCATAGGCTTTGCGGAGTTTCAGGAGGACGGAAAGATATATTCAATCGTTTCGCCGATGGTTGTTAAAAATGACAGCCCGCTTTCGGGTGTTGACGGCGTTATGAACGCGATTATGGTAACAGGAGACTGCGTGGGAAATGTAATGTTCTACGGCGCGGGCGCGGGTAAGCTGCCCACGGCGAGCGCGGTTGTAGCGGATGTTGTGGACGCGGTGAAGCATATTGAGAGAAGCAAGAAGATTATGTGGGTAGAGCCAAAGGAAAATATTATGGCAAATTCCGACAGCAAGAAATTTGCTTATTTCATAAGAACGACAGACAATGCCGAGAATATCAGAGGTATATTCGGCAAGTGTGAATTTGTTGACAACATCGTATCCGGCGAGTCGGCATTTGTGACAGAGCCTATGTCACAGTCTGATGCTGAGGAAAAAAGCGGAAAGCTCAAGGATGTTGTTTCAATGATAAAGGTGTTGGATTAAGAAAGATTTCCGAAAGGGGTATAAATAAAAATGGCATTAGTAGTACAGAAGTACGGCGGTACTTCGGTAAAGGACGCGGAAAGAGTGATGAACGTTGCAAGACGTATCACAAACACGTACAAGGAGGGCAACAGCGTTGTTGTTGCCGTATCGGCACAGGGCGACACGACGGACGACCTTATCGCAAAGGCGCAGGAGATAAATCCGGACGCTTCAAAGCGTGAAATGGATCAGCTTCTTTCTTCCGGTGAGCAGATTTCGATAGCGCTTTTAGCAATGGCGATAGAGAAGCTCGGCTACCCTGTAATCTCTTTCACAGGCTGGCAGGCGGGCGTGCTCACCAATACAAAGCATAGCGCGGCGAGAATAAAGAGAATTGATACCGAGAGAATACACGCGGAGCTTGACAGAAAGAGAATAGTAATCGTTGCCGGTTTCCAGGGCATCAACAAGTATGATGATATAACGACATTAGGCCGCGGCGGCTCGGATACATCGGCAGTTGCGCTTGCGGCTGCGCTTCACGCGGACGTGTGCGAGATATACACCGACGTTGACGGCGTGTACACAACCGACCCGAGAATTTGCCCGAACGCGTATAAGCTCGATGATATTTCGTATGATGAAATGCTGGAGCTTGCGTCACTCGGTGCAAACGTGCTTCACAACAGAAGCGTTGAAATGGCTAAGAAGTATAATGTAAAGCTGTTGGTTCGTTCGAGCCTGAACGACCACGAGGGCACATATGTTAAGGAGGTTTCACAAGTGGAAAAGATGATGGTAAGAGGCGTTACGAGAGATAACGACTGCGCGAGAATTGCGCTTTGCGGCGTTGAGGACACACCGGGCAAGGCGTTCCAGATATTTGAGATGATTGCGAGAGCAGGTATAAGCGTTGACCTTATCATTCAGTCAATAGGCGATGGTAAGACAAAGGATATAAGCTTCACCGTAACCGAGGAGGACCTGCAAAAAACACTCGACCTCATCGAAGAGAACAAATCGTTTATAAAGGCGCGTGAGGTTAAGTCCACAAGCGACGTATCAAAGGTTTCGATTGTCGGAGCGGGTATGGTAAACAACAGCGGAGTTGCGGCAAAGATGTTTGAGGCGCTTTACGAGGCACACATAAACATCAATATGATTGCAACCTCTGAGATAAAGATAAGTGTTCTTGTAAAGCAGAAGGACGCTGAAGCTGCAGTAATCGCAATCCACGATAAGTTTATGATAAAATAATCGGATTTAAAGAACATACAGACCACAAGGACGTGCGTGCGGACTTGTGGTTTTATGGCATTAAAACGGAGTGCGCGAAAACACGTTTTTTCGTCTTCTCTTCGTCCTTGAACGGATAGAAAGGACAGTTGATATAAATGGAAGATAAAATCATAGGCAGAAACCCGGTGCTTGAAGCAATCAAGTCGGGCAAGGCCATAGATAAAATCCTTATAAAAAAGGGCAAATATGAAGGTTCGATAGTGCCGATTGTGAAAAAGGCAAAGGAAAACGGTATTGTAATTCAGGAAGTGGCAAAAGAAAAGCTGGACGCTGTTTCCGGGGGCGGCAACCATCAGGGGGTTGTGGCATATGCGAGCGCGCACGAGTACGTAACGGTTGAGGAAATACTGAAAAAGGCAGCCGATAAGGGTGAGCCGCCGTTTGTGATAATCTGCGACAAGATAACCGATCCGCACAATCTCGGCGCGATTATAAGAACCGCAAACTGCACAGGGGCGCACGGCGTAATAATACCAAAGCGCGGCAGTGTCGGTGTAAACAGCATAGTCGTGAAAACCTCCGCAGGCGCGGCAATGTACACGCCCGTAGCAAAGGTCACAAATATTGCAAATACCATTGACGAGCTGAAAAAGGCGGGATTGTGGATTGCAGCGGCAGATATGGACGGCGAGGAAATGTATAATATTGATTTGAAGGGCGCACTCGGTATCGTTATAGGCAGCGAGGGCGAGGGCATTTCAAGACTTGTAAAGGAAAAGTGCGATTTTATCGCAAGTATACCGATGGCGGGCGAGATAAACTCACTTAACGCGTCAGTCGCCGCAGGCGTATTGATGTACGAAGCACTAAGACAAAGGAGAGCGTAATATGAAGGCAGTTGTAACAGTAATAGGCAAGGATTGCAAGGGAATTATTGCAAAGGTCAGCAATATACTTTTTGAAAATGATGTAAACATACTTGACATTTCACAGACGGTTATGCAGGATATGTTCACAATGATAATGCTTGTAAACTTTGAGAGCGAGAGCGTAACGGTAAGCGACGTTACGGAAAAGCTCGAAAAGGCGGGCGAGGGCATGGGCTTGTCAATCCATGTTCAACGCGAAGAAATCTTTACTTCTATGCACAGAATATAAATTGATTTCGTAGGGGCGGTCATTGACCGCCCGCGGGCGACCACTGGTCGCCCCTACAAAGCACACCCTTTTTGAAAGGAGCTAAAATTCAAAATGATAAATCCCTTTGAAATAGTCGAAACAATCAAAATGATTGACGAGGAAAACCTTGACATACGCACAATCACAATGGGCATCTCACTGAAAAGCTGCTCGGGCCCGGACATTGACGTTGTGTGCGACAAGGTGTATAAAAAGATAACAACGCTTGCCAGGGATTTGGTTAAGGTAGGCGAGGATATAGAGGAGCAGTACGGTATTCCCATTATAAACAAGCGAATTTCCGTAACGCCCGTAGCAACACTTGTAGACGCGCTTGACAAGCCCACCGTGGAAAAAGCGGTGCGTATCGCGAAAACGCTCGATAGGGCGGCAAAAACCGTCGGCGTAAACTTTATAGGCGGCTACAGCGCGCTTGTGCATAAGGACTACACCAACGGTGAAAGAATACTTATCGAGTCAATTCCCGAAGCGCTCGCGTCAACCGACCTTGTATGCTCGAGCGTCAACGTAGGCTCAACGAGAGCCGGTATCAATATGGACGCCGTAAAGCAAATGGGACAGATAGTAAAGCAGGCGGCGGAAAAAACAGCCGACACGCAGGGCTTTGCGTGTGCCAAGCTCGTTGTGTTCTGCAACGCCGTTGAGGATAACCCGTTTATGGCGGGCGCGTTTTTAGGCGAGGGAGAGGGCGAATGCGTTATAAACGTAGGCGTCAGTGGCCCCGGTGTTGTAAAGTGCGCGCTTGAAATGACTAAGGGTAAGGACTTTGGTTACGTTGCCGAAACTATTAAAAAGACCGCCTTTAAGATTACGCGTATGGGACAATTAGTGGCGCGCGAGGCTTCAAAGCGCCTTAATGTACCGTTTGGCATAGTGGATCTGTCACTTGCTCCCACCCCCGCGATAGGTGACAGTGTTGCATATATTTTAGAGGAAATGGGACTTGAAAAGTGCGGAACGCACGGCACAACCGCCGCGCTTGCGCTTCTTAACGACGCGGTAAAAAAGGGCGGCGTTATGGCTTCGGGTTACGTCGGCGGACTTTCGGGCGCATTTATTCCTGTCAGCGAGGACGCGGGTATGATTGCCGCAGCAAAGGAGGGCGCAT
>JAFQYK010000372.1 GCA_017406485.1 Clostridia bacterium | reverse complement strand
TCAATTTATAAACGGCTTACGCGTCACCGATGAAATCACAATGCAGACCGCGCAGCAGGTTCTTATCGGCAAGACAAACAAGGAAATTGTCGCACTGCTCAATAAAAAGGGCGGCTTTGCAGTCGGCGTGAGTGGTATTGACGGCAGCTTCATAGAATGCAAAAAGCAGTATACCGAGGTTGACGGCGAAAAGGTGGATATAGGCTTCGTGGGTGACATCGTAAAGGTCAAGGACGGACTTATAAACCTGCTCGCGTCTGATGAATATATCCCCGTAATCGCGCCGATAGGCACTGACGAGGACGGCAACAGCTACAACATAAATGCCGACACCGTTGCGGCGGCTGTCGCGGCGGCGGTACAGGCGGAAAAGCTTATCCTGCTCACCGATGTTGAGGGCGTTAAGGACAAGAACGGCGACGTTATCTTTGAGGTTCACGAGGACGAAATCCAGCCGCTTATAGACAACGAAACAATTTCCGGCGGTATGATACCGAAAATCCTCGGCTGCCTTGACGCGATAAGACAGGGCGTTACCGGCGTACATATCATAGACGGACGCGTTCCCCATTGTCTGCTTCTTGAAATCTTCACCAAGACAGGTATCGGCACACTAATAAAGAGCGATAAATATTAAAACAGAGAGGAAAATAATCCAATGAAAATGTCAAATCTACTTCTGCCCACACTCCGAGAGGTACCGGCAGATGCTGAAATCACAAGCCATAAGCTGATGCTCCGCGCGGCAATGGTAAGAAAGCTTGGTTCGGGTATATACTCATATCTGCCGCTCGGTCTCAGAGTATTACAGAAGGTTGAGCAGATTATCCGTGAGGAAATGAACGCTGCCGGCGCGCAGGAGCTTTTAATGCCCGCGCTTTTACCTGCCGAAGCGTATCAGGCTTCAGGCAGATGGGAGGTTTTCGGTCCCAGTATGTTCAAGCTAAAGGACCGTTATGAGCGCGATTACTGCCTTGGCCCTACGCACGAGGAGCTGTTCACGCAGACGGTTATTGATAATGTAAAGTCGTACAAGGAATATCCGATGACGCTTTATCAGATACAGACCAAGTACCGCGACGAGGCGCGTCCGCGTTTCGGCGTTATAAGAAGCCGCGAGTTCGTTATGAAGGACGCGTACAGCTTTGACACGACAGACGCCGGACTTGACGAAAGCTATAAGAAGATGTATGACGCGTACAACCGTATTTTCACGCGTCTCGGACTTGACTTCACCGTGGTTGACGCGGACAGCGGCGCAATGGGCGGCAGCGGAAGCCAGGAATTTATGGTTAAGTCACCCGTAGGCGAGGACGGTATCGCATACTGCGACTCGTGCGGCTATGCGGCTAACTACGAAAAGGCTGCGTGCGTACCGGCCCCGAAGCCTTCAAATGAGGGTGATTTCAATATTGAGAAGATACATACTCCTAATGTTCATACAATAGAGGAGTTAGTTGAGTTTATGGGCGCAGAGGCGTATAACTTTGCAAAAACAATCATATACAAGGCTGACGACAAATACATCGCGGCTATGGTTCGCGGCGACAGAGAGATTAACGAGGTAAAGCTCAAGAACCTTGTAGGCTGTATAGATGATGTGGAGCTTGCCGAGCCGTTTATGGTTAAGCAGATAACAAACGCCGAGGTTGGATTTGCAGGTCCTGTCGGACTTGATATTCCGGTGTATGTCGATAAGGAAGTCGAGATGATGAAGAACTTTATCATCGGCGCAAACGAAACAGATATGCACTATAAAAATGTAAATATCGGCAAGGACTTTACGCCTGCAATGGTGGCAGACATTCGCGTAATTGAGGAGGGCGACGCGTGCCCGAAGTGCGGAAAGCCTGTAAAGACGGCGCAGGGTATAGAGGTTGGTCACATCTTCAAGCTCGGTACAAAGTATTCAAAGGCTTTGGGTCTTACGTTCCAGGACGAGGACGGACAGAGCAAAGTCGTTACAATGGGCTGCTACGGTATAGG
Organism: Clostridia bacterium; assembly: GCA_017406485.1. GTDB lineage: Bacteria > Bacillota > Clostridia > UBA1381 > UBA1381 > Hominilimicola. The sequence continues at coordinate 12,069 of JAFQYK010000372.1, read as the reverse complement.
TGTTACGCGTTGTCTGAGCGCCGCGGTGGAGCAGAACAACGATGAAAACGGCATAATCTGGCCGGTTGCAATCGCTCCGTTTGAAGCTATCGTAATTCCCGTAAACGCGAAGAACGAGGAGCAGGTAAACGAGGCGGAGAGAATTTATAACGAGCTTAAAACCGCGGGAATTGACGCGCTCTTAGACGACAGAAACGAGCGTCCGGGTGTTAAGTTCAAGGACGCCGACCTTATCGGTATTCCGGTGAGAATTGTTGTAGGCAAGAGAATTGGCGAGGGTATGGTTGAATATAAGGAAAGAACCGCCGAAAGCTCAACCGACAAGACCGTGGACGAGGCTATGAAGGACGTTATAGAATTCGTGAGAAACAATAAATAAAATTGCCTTTTAACGGCTGCATTTTAGGGTGCAGCCGTTTTTATATGCATAAAAATACAGTTTTTGACACATTCTTGTAATACGCTCTTAAAACAAATCAAGTTGAAATGTTACATTCCCCCTTGTATAATAAAACATAGAATTATGTAAACAATAGGGTAAGTATAGGATAAAAGGAGGTGCGGTGTTGAAAAAGAGTATATTTCGCGTAATTGCAACAATGTGCGCTCTTTTTGTCGCAATATCGTGCCTTAACTTCGGCGGCGCGGAGGAGAAGGACAACAGCGGCCGTCTTGCGGCGGTTTACGCGTACACCCTGAACGACTATATTTTCACCTACGGAACGCTTTCAACAGCCAATCAAAACGGAACGTGGTATTTTGAAAACGGCGACGCGTACCCTAAGGGCGTTATGTACAGCGAGGTTGTAAACTTCGACGAAGGCAAGGAGCCGTATCTGGTTATATTCCTTGCCGACCCTGAGTACACAATAGCCTCCTGCCACATATGGAAGTATAACGAGGAAAAAGACAAGGCAGAGAGAATTGCCATTCTTGACGTAAACTACCGTCTTCTGACGGAAGGCAAGGTCGGAACGTTCTCAATGGGCTTCAACGGCACTAAGCGTTACATTATTTATAAGATATTTGAAAACGATGTCCTGAAGCACGAGGACTACTACACGTCGATTGACGGTGACGCTTTCAGATATGTAAAAACACCTGCCATTACTGAGGAAATAGGCGTTGCCGACTTTTCAGAGCGTTATTTCCATCCGGGAACGGACGTTTCGCACTTCAACAAGCAGCTCAATAATTTCTTCGATTCACTCAAAAACGCGTCGGCGGACAGCGTAACCTTTGAGAATATCGCCGAGCGTCTTTCCGATGAGGATGAAGCGCAGCTGGAAAAGGTGCTTGCGACAGTGACAGGTTTTACAAACTTTGATATAGCAAGCTACAACAGTATGGACGCATACCGCGAGGCGGTGGACGTAAGACCGGACGGCGACAGGTTCTACCTTATCTCCGAAGCGTACCATTTAGGTGATGAAATCTACTATGTAAGATTTTCGACCGACCGCTCGTATTATAATTACGCATTGTTGCAGCGCAGTGACGACGCGCCGGACGGATACCAGATTTTGAAGGTTCGCACCGACTGCATACCGCTCTCGGATACGGAGCTTAAACAGCTTAAAACCGATTATGACAGAAACACACTGCTCTATAAAAAGGCAAAGGGTACGCTTTCATTAAAGGACACGCCGCAAAGCAACGCAAAGCAGCCGATGTTCACCTTTAAGAAGGTGTTTGACGGCGGCAGCAAGCTGCCGATAATATGCGTTGGCGGCGGCATAGCCGTTGCGCTTCTCACGATTTTGTGGGTATATCTCTACAGCGATACCAAGTAAGGAATGTTCCAAAAAGGAACATTCCTTTTTGTATGGGTAAAAAACAACAAAAATCCGTATGTAATTTTGTCACAATGGATATTGAGGGAAATAACAAATACATTGTATAATATAGGTATAGATTTTCGGAGGTACACAGCAATGAGAAATAGAATTATAAGCGCCGCGGTAGCTGCGGTTACGGCCGCTGTTTCGTGCGGCATAGTATCTGCTGACGGAGGTGCGGCGGTGAATTTGATAAAGAATGGTGATTTTGACGGTGTTACGCTTACCGAAATAGGCGACTGGAAATTCAAAACATATGATAAATGGATTTCAGGCGGCAGCATAGTTGAGGACGGCGGCAATCATTACGCAAGCGTGAACGGCACAGGAATAGGGCAGAATGTCGCGGTTACACAGGGTACACCTTACAGACTGACGGCGAAGGTTAAAACCACCGGTTCCGTAAAGCTCTGCCTGCAAAACGGTGACGCGGAATATCCGGGCGACTTGTCAAGTGCGACTCTTGCCTCGGCGGACGTTACAAATTCAGATTGGGATACTGTAACCGTTGATTTTAACGGCTCTGTTTCCACCAATCATCTGTTTGTATACGTATGGTCGGACAGCGGCGTTACAACCTGCATTGACGATGTGTCGCTTGAAGAATATGAGATGACGAGCGGTATAGCAAATTCAAAATTTGATGATGGCATTACCGGCTGGTCGGAAACGGGTGACGGCACTGCTATGGTAAATGACGGTGTGCTGACCATAACAAATCCGGCAGAGGGCGACACCGTAAAACAAACGGTCACAAATCTGGAGGACGGTAAATACAACCTGACTGCGCTTGCAAAAACAACAAATATAGAAGGCGAGGCGTATATTTACGCCAAGACCGACGACCACACAACCGCGACTGCCGCAATACCGCAGACAGCGGCTATGGGAACGGTGGTTGTGCCGAATGTAACCGTGGTTGACGGCAGGTGCGAGATTGGCGTTTACGCAAAGGGCGGCGCAACGGTGACGGTTGATAATTTCGCGCTCACACCGTCGGAGAGTACGCGCGTTGAGTTTTTAAAGGGCGGCGAAATTTCAAAGCTCACATATGTGGAAAGTCAGGGCGGTAAATTTTACCGCGCGGACGGAACAGAAGGTGACGCTCTGCAGATTATGGCGGAAAACGGATTTAACCTCGCAAGAATACGCCTTTTAGACGACCCCGGCAAGGGTCACGGTGACGGAACATACTACCTGCCCGAATATTTTATGACCGAAAAGGACTGTCTGCAGCTTGCCCGCCGCGCAAAGGAAAAGGGTATGCAGATACTGTTTTCGTTCGCGTATTCCGACTACTGGGTAGACGGTGAGAAGCAGATAATCCCGCACCGCTGGCAGGAGGAGATAACAGCGAAAAAACTCAGCGGTGAAGCAAAATACGCATACCTTGAAAACAAAACCTACGAATACACAAAGGACGTTATGCAAAAGCTCATTGAACAGGGAACGCGTCCGGAATATGTGTCAATAGGAAACGAAATTCAGGTTGGCTTGTTCTTTGGTAACCAGAAGGATAAAACCTGTATGTGGGACAGCGCAATGTACAATAACGCCGATATGCTTGCGCGCTTCTTAAACGCCGGCGCAAGGGCGGTAAGAGAGGTATCGCCCGAAACGAAAATAATCCTGCACTCCGACAACGGCGGCAAGCTGTCGGGTAGAAACACATTTAAAAGCGCGCTGTCTAAGGTGGGCAATAATTATGATGTTATAGGTGTTTCGTACTATCCGTACTATAACGCCGATGTGTCGATAGACAAAGTTGTAAGTGAGTTCAATTCGCTGATAAGCACGTATAATAAGGATGTTATCGTAATGGAAACCGGCTACAACTGGAACGAATATAAAAAGGGCGGTCCGTGGGACGGTCAGCTTGAGGACAGCGGTTATTACCAGAATATTTACGGTGAATCGCAGGAGGGACAACGTGCGTTTTTGACGGAGCTTTACGCAAAACTGAAGCAGGTGTCGGGCGGACGTTGCATAGGCGACTGCTACTGGGATCCGGTAATGATACACGACGACGCGTACAAAATCGGCTGGGCACAAAGGGAAAGCGATGATTACTCCGACGGAAACGTTGTGCCGAACTCAACCATATTCGACTTTGACGGTAAGGCGGTCGAGGGTCAGAAAGCGATGAAGTACAACACGAATTCCTCCGACACGCTGCTTATAAGCGGAACCGTTAAAAACGGCGGCAGACCTGTCACGGACAAAACACTCACGTTTACTGTCGGCGGTGAAAAATACAACACGGTGTCGGACAAATTCGGCGATTATATTGTTTCAGTACCGTTTAAGGACGGAGATATTGAGCTTACTCTAAACGGCAGCGTAAAAACAGTTACTCCGAATGGCAGATTTATTGTGACCGGTGTTGACTTTGATACGTATACGGGTGCGGACACAAACGGCATAAGACTGAAAGGTATGCACGACGGCGGCAAAATAAGCTACAACGCAGACTACACCGTTCCGCGCGGCAAGGAGGGCGAGGTAATGCTCTGGGCGGCTCTGTATGACAATGAGGGCAGACTGATTGAGGTGAAGCGGGGCAGAAGCGGCACATTTGAGCATATGGCTAACGGCGGCAGATTCAATATCCGCGCGTTCTTATGGCAGAATTCCGGCGAGCCGGCGTACGCCACCGACAGCGCGGAAATAGATGACGGAAATGAATAAAAATACGATAAAACCTTATGTTTAGTGATTTTTACTAAAGAATAAAAAATTTTTTTGTATAATCTACGACTAACAATTTGGATTTAAATGTGCTATTATATATACATCGAAAGTGTACAGGATAAAATAATCAACACTTAATTTTTGCGGAAAATTTTTACTCCGCGGGAAATAATAATGATGAGAGGGGACTAAAACTATGGCAGATTTACAGTTAAAGGGTATTTACAAGAGATACGCAGGCGGCGTAACCGCTGTCAGCGATGTAACGCTTGATATCGAGGATAAGGAGTTTATAATCCTTGTCGGACCTTCCGGCTGCGGTAAGTCAACGACTCTCCGTATGATTGCAGGTCTTGAAGAGATTTCAGAGGGTGATTTGTACATAGGCGGACGCCGCGTAAATGACGTTGCACCGAAGGACAGAGATATCGCGATGGTTTTCCAGAACTACGCTCTTTATCCGCATATGACTGTTTATGATAATATGGCATTCGCTCTTAAGCTCCGCAAGACTCCGAAGGATGAGATTAAGAAGCGCGTTACGGAAGCTGCTAAAATTCTTGACATTGAGCATCTTCTTGACAGAAAGCCGAAGGCTCTTTCGGGTGGTCAGAGACAGAGAGTTGCTATGGGTCGTGCTATTGTGCGTAACCCGAAGGTATTCCTTATGGATGAGCCGCTTTCAAACCTTGACGCTAAGCTCAGAGTTGCGATGAGAACAGAGATTAAGAAGCTCCACAACAAGCTTCAGACAACGTTCATCTACGTAACACACGACCAGACAGAGGCTATGACAATGGGTACAAGAATCGTTGTTATGAAGGACGGTATTGTACAGCAGGTTGACACACCGATTAACCTTTACACAAAGCCCTGCAATGTATTCGTAGCAGGCTTCATTGGTTCACCGCAGATGAACTTCATAAACGCTATGCTTTCCAAGGAGGCTGACGGCGTATACGCTTCATTCGGCGACAACAAGATCAGAATTCCCGACGGTAAGGTAACAGAGGAGCTTCAGGGATACTTCGGTAAGGAAGTTGTTCTCGGTATCAGACCTGAGGATATTCACGATGATGAGGCATTTATCGCTTCAAAGCCGGATTCTGTTGCAACCGCTTATGTAGAAGTAACAGAAATGATGGGAAGCGAAACGTTCCTTTATCTCCAGATTGCAGGCGAGAACTTCACCGCAAAGGTAAATCAGCGTTCAACTGCAAAGCTTGGCGATACAATCAAGGTTGCGTTTGAAACAAATAAGCTCCATATCTTCGATAAGGATACAGAGCTTGCTCTTGTTCACTAATTCAAAACCAAAAGCCGCTCCTTTAGAGCGGCTTTTTTGATTTAATGTTAATGCGCCTGCGATTTTTTCTTCGCTTCGCTCAGAAAGCGCAGATGCGAAAACAAAAGCGTTTATCCTTCTCTGCCCGCCGTAAGGCGTGCGCCGAAGGCGCTTTTGTTCTGTCGAAATATAGAATTCACAAAAATTTGCTTTTTTTATGAATATGTGGTATAATAACAGAATGTAAAGATTTGGAGGTGCGGAAATGGTCAATATCGGAAATGACTGGGATGAAATCCTTGAGGGTGAATTCAATAAGGAATACTATCAACGGCTCCGCGCCTTTTTGAAAACAGAATATAAAACGCGCAGTATACACCCGGATATGTACGACATTTTCAACGCCCTAAAATGGACGCCGTACAAAGATACAAAGGTGGTAATTCTCGGCCAGGACCCGTACCACGAGGAAGGACAGGCTCACGGACTTGCATTTTCGGTACAAAAGGGCGTCAAAATACCGCCGTCGCTTCTCAATATGTACAAGGAGCTTCAGGATGAACTTGGATGTTATATTCCGAACAACGGCTACCTTGAAAAATGGGCGCGGCAGGGTGTAATGCTTCTAAACTCATCGCTTACCGTTCGTGACGGCCTTGCGAACTCACACCGCGGCAAGGGCTGGGAGATATTTACCGACCGTGTTGTAGAACTTCTGAACGAACGTGAGGATCCTGTAATATTTATGCTCTGGGGCAACAATGCAAAGGAAAAAATCAAGGTTATAACAAATCCGCAGCATAAAATACTGACAGCTCCGCACCCAAGCCCGCTGTCGGCGAGCAGAGGTTTTTTCGGCTGTGGGCACTTTAAAGCGGCGAATCGTATGTTGGAAAGAATGGGAAAAGCGCCTATAGATTGGCAGATTGAGAATATATGAGAGTATTTGGAATAACAGGCGGCAGCGGTAGCGGTAAAAGCACCGTTTCGGCAATGCTCGCCGAAATGGGAGTATACATTATTGACACAGATAAAATAGCGCGGCAGGTAGTGGAAAAGGGCAGTGAATGCCTAAGTGAGCTATGCTCGGCGTTTGGCGCGGAGATTTTGAAGCCGGACGGAAGCCTTGACAGAAAAAGACTTGCGGCCATTGCCTTTGCCGACAAGGAAAAAACCGCATTACTCAGCCGCATAACGCATAAGTATATTAAAGCGGAAACAGAGCGGCTTATAGCAAACAGCGCGGCGGAGCTTATCGGCATAGACGGCGCGGTTCTGATAGGCAGCGGTATTGACCTGCTTTGCGAAACAACAGTATCGGTTACGGCTGATTTGAGCACATGTGTAAAGCGTATAACGGAGCGTGACAATCTGACCGAAGAGGAAGCGCGCACACGCCTTAGCGCACAGCCGACTGTTGATTACTATATTGAAAAAACCGAGTATCACATTTTTAACGACGGAGATATAGATGAATTAAAACAACAGGTTCGAGAGCTTATCAATAAACTAAAAGGAGTATGATGCATTGAGAAAGGGCAGCAAAACTGCTTCGGCGTTCTCCGATTTGTCAAGTAAAATGCTTAAAACCGTACTCATATGTGTCGCAATTATTTGCGGCGTTGTGGGTATAGTTGTCGGAACATACGAGGGAGTCGAAACGGCGAAAAGAGTTAAATATCCGATTGCATACGGGGATTATATCCTCCGGTACGCGGGTGAGAACGACCTTGACCCGTTTCTTGTTATGGCTGTGATACATATAGAAAGCAATTTCGTACCGGAAGCTCAGTCACACGTTGCCTACGGGCTTATGCAAATGACGGAGGAAACTGCAGACTGGACGGCGAGGGATATGAAAATAAAGGGCGATTATGACTTCACAGACCCGGAAACGAGCATAATGCTTGGCTGCCACTATCTTAGGCACCTTATAGATATATACGGGAATGTTGACACCGCGCTTGCCGCGTACAACGCGGGTATGGGGAATATCAACAGCTGGCTCAAAAATCCTGATTGCAGCAAGGACGGTAAAACACTTTACTATATACCGTTCCCCGAAACGCGAAGCTACGTTCAAAAGGTGAACGAAAGCTGGGAATATTACAAAACAACAGACTTCACCGATCTCAACGAGGAGCAGGGAAGGCTTGGACAAGAATAAAACAATTTACATATATAAGAAAGGGGTAACACAATATGTCACTGATTATCACGATAGGAAGACAATTCGGCAGCGGAGGCCGCGATGTGGGTGAGAAGGTTGCAAAGCACTTTGGCATACCGTTTTATGACAAGGAGCTTGTCGAAATGGCGGCGCAGAAAAGCAACCTGAGCCACGAGGCGCTCCGCGAGGTTGACGAACACGCAACGAACAGCTTTTTGTATTCTTTAGCAAGCGGAAACTACTCGCTCCGCGGTATTAACGCGCCTATCTACTACGAAATGCCCATAAACGACAAGCTCTTTATCGCGCAGGCGGAGGTTATAAAGGAGATTGCGAAGCAAGGCTCGTGTGTCATTGTCGGACGCTGCGCCGATTACGTGCTGGAGGAGGAAAAGGACGTAGAGCTTTTGAATGTGTTTATTCACGGCGGTATTGACTACCGCGCAAAGCGCGTAATGGAGGCGCTCGGATTATCGCAGGCAAAGGCGCGCGACAAGGTTATAAAAACAGACAAGCAGCGCCGCACCTACTACGACTACTACACAAGCCGTGACTGGGGCGTTATGTCCAACTACGATATGTGTGTCAACGCTGAAAAATTCGGTATAGACGGCACGGCCGACCTTGTTATAAGCTGCGCGCAGACGCTTATGGACAAGGAATAACGGGGAGGGATTATCATTTTTATTTTTGAATTTATAAAATCAATCATACTTGGAATAGTAGAGGGCATAACGGAGTGGCTGCCTATAAGCTCGACAGGACATCTCATTCTCGTGAACGGCGTTATGAACAACTACGATACCTTTACGTCCTCGGATTTATTCCTCTATGTTATTCAGCTTGGCGCAATTTTGGCGGTGGTGACGCTGTACTTTCATAAGCTGAATCCCTTCTCGCCGACAAAGACGAAACGTGAGAAGCGCGACACGTGGCAGATGTGGTTTAAGGTCATTGTCGCGTGTGTACCGGCGGCGGTAATCGGACTGATACTTGATGATTATATGGAATCAATCGAAACCTGGTACGTGGTCGGCGCGATGCTGATTATTTACGGTATAGCGTTTATAGTGGTCGAAAATATGAACAAGAAGAAAACTGTTAACAGTATGGGTGATATGACATACAAGACTGCGCTTATGATAGGAATGTTTCAGGTGCTTTCCATAATCCCCGGCACAAGCCGAAGCGGCGCGACAATTTTAGGCGCGACGCTGATAGGCTGTTCGCGCGCTGTGGCGGCTGAGTTTTCGTTCTTTTTGGCGATACCGGTTATGTTCGGCGTAAGTCTTTTAAAGATAGTAAAGGCGGGTCTGATGATGCCGTTTAGTGACTGGATGATACTGCTTGCGGGAATGGTGGTTGCGTATGTGGTTTCGCTGTATGCCATAAAATTCCTTGTGAGCTACGTCAAAAAGCACGACTTCAAGGCCTTTGGCTGGTACAGAATTATCCTCGGTATAGTCGTAATGCTTTTCTTTGCCGCAAAGGTTGTATTCAAGTTTTAAAAAAGGACGCTCCGGCGTTCTTTTTTTTCAAAAAAATAACAAAAAGACCGGCGGTATTGATTTTTGAATTCTGCTATGCTATACTATTTAATGAATTGTCATAAACGACAGAAAACAGGGAAAGAGGAATTTGAGATGAAGTTTAAAAAGACATTATGCGCCATTCTTGCCGGAGCAACGCTTTTTGGCGCCACGGCAATGGCGAAGGATAATATATACGCATACAACAAATTTGTATCAACTGTTCTCGGCCCGCAGATGGGTTACTGCGACTTTGCGGCTTCTTTTGTCGGACACGAGAGCGAGTATGAGAATATAAACGATTATTTCTCAGGTCTTATCTCGGCGTTTTATGCTGACATAGACGCTGACTTCGATAACGAGCTTGTGACTGTTGACGCAAACGGCGTAGCTGTTTATCAGGTGGAGCCTGCGGGCGTTGTGTTCCTGGGTGACGCGAACCATCCGCTTATAGCTAATTATGGTGACTCATATGCAAATGTGTTTACCGTTCCCGTAGGCGCTGTAACGCTTATCGGTATTGAAACCTACAGCAAAACGATGAATGAGTACAATATGTATTTCTATGAGCTTAACGCTGAAACGGATGTATTTGATGATGTTTTCCAGGTTCACCGCGAGGATAATGAGGACGGCATTGAGGAAAAAGTCTGGGCAGGCGGCAAGACGTACTATTCCTACACAATGGCAGACGGCCTTAAAACTACGGTAAATCCGGAAGGCTATGCTGACTGCGCGACAGCGGCAGCAGCGGCAATAAGTTCATTTGCTCCGGAGGTTGAAATAAGCAAGGATACCTGGAGCAAGAGGATTATGGGTGAGTGGAACGACAACGAGTGTAAGCTCACTGCAAAAGGAATAAAGAATGTCACGTATATCCGCGCTACGGGCGTGAGATTTTCAGATAAGCCGATGGTGATTTTTGAGGATAATTCACAGCTTGAGGAGCTTAAGGTTAAGCCGGATATTGTAACGGTTGTGCTGGACGGTCAGACGCTTCAGTTCCCGCTGCAGGACCCTGTTATAATTGACGGAAGAACGTTGGTTCCGATGAGAACAATCTTTGAGGCTTTAGGCGCGGAGGTTGAGTGGATAGATGAGAACGACGTACAGTCAATCATTGCCACGACCGAGGACACCACGATAAATATGACGATAAACAGCGACCGGTTCTATGTAAACGGTGAGGAAAAAGCGCTTGACGTTCCGGCTCAGCTTATAAATGACAAGACGCTCGTTCCGATACGAGCGATAAGCGAGTCGTTAGGCTGCTACGTAGGTTGGGATGAGGACGCGAAAACGGTAATCATTCAGTCACATCTCGATGTTGCCGAAACTGCAGAGGAGTCGCAGCCGGAGGAATTGTTGACACAGGATGATGAAACAATCGAGGCCGGTGAAGCTGCGGCTGAATAAAATATCTGAACTTAAAGCACCGCCTTTGGGCGGTGTTTTTGCGTTAAACTTGACAATCGGTGATTTATGTGATATACTGCAAGCCGTACTTATATCGGAAAGAAATACTGGCGGGTGTCGTAAATGGATGAAAGTAAATTTGACAGTTTAAGCGACGAGGAGCTTGTGAAAATGGCGCAACACGGTGACAAAGAAGCCCTTGAAGCGATGTTGTCACGCTACAAAAATCTTGTTTACGCAAAATCCAAACCGTATTTTCTGGCGGGAGCTGACGATGAGGACATTATACAAGAGGGCTTTATAGGGCTATATAAGGCTATCACCGATTTTGACGGTGACAGACTGCCGTTCTTTAAGGCCTTTGCCGGTGTATGTGTTACGCGTCACATTCTCACAGCCGTCAAGGCGGCGTCGAGAAAAAAGCATCAGCCTTTAAATTCCTATGTATCACTGGACAAGGGCACCTATGACGATGATGGCGACACAACGCTCTTAGACATTATGGCTGCCACGGAGCTTCAGGACCCCGAAGCGATTGTGATAGACAGGGAAAATATTGACGGTATGGAGTACACAATAAGCAAGGTGCTTTCGAAGCTCGAAGCGCAGGTACTTGTGCTGCATCTTGAGGGGCTTAGCTACAGTGAAATCGCGGCAAGGCTCGGTAAGGATGTCAAGGCGGTTGACAATGCCGTACAGCGTATAAAAAAGAAGCTAAACGGCGCGCTGATGAGTAACGACGGCACAGAATAAACAAATAATCAAAGAGAGGTAAACCCGATTATGTACGAGGACAAGACATTAGTATGTAAGGATTGTGGAAACGAGTTTGTTTTCACAGCAGGAGAACAGGAATTTTATGCTGAGAAGGGCTTCGAGAATGAGCCGCAGCGTTGTCCGGACTGCCGCAGAGCAAGAAAGGAAAACTTCCGCAAAAATCGTCAGATGTTTGAGATAGTATGCGCTGACTGCGGAAAGGTTGACACTGTTCCTTTTGAGCCGAAGAACGACAAGCCGGTATACTGCAGCGAATGCTTTGAGAAGCACCGCGAGGCTTAAATAATAGCATTAAAGGGCTGTCAGGCGTAAACTTGGCAGCCTTTTTGAAATTTGAGAGGGAGGATGGCTGATTAAAATGCT
>JAFQYK010000371.1 GCA_017406485.1 Clostridia bacterium | reverse complement strand
TGCCGTTGTCATATACAACGCGTCCGCCGTACATTTCCATATACCAATCCTTCAGACAGGCGGTGTCCTTGGAAACAACAGCAATGTGTTCAATACCGTATACCATATATATCACTCCTTTGTTTTATCGTACATATAATTGTACCATATATTGGGACGTTTTTCAATAGATTTTTTGCGAAATTCACAAAACTTCTTTATCCCCAATCATCATCGAATTGCGGTGAACGTTCATAAACCCTGCCTTAAAATCAGGTAAATACTTCACCATTGCGTCAATAACCGTTTGCGGCTTCAAATTATACACACTGCCAACCGCAACGCACATTTTAAGTATAAGTATTCCATCCTGTTCGCTTATCTTCTCAATCCAATAAACATACGGTCTTATATCCGAGTCCTTAACGCCGCTCTTAGTCTTTTTCGGCACAATAAGCTCCTTGTTTGCGAGAAACGCGTCAATATCCACGCTGCCCTCATATTCAAGCTCCACAGTGTAAACCGCGCGGTCGAGCTTGGTAAGGTCAATTTCCTTGCCCTCAACTCTTTTAGCTGCAAGAATCTTATATCCGGGCGGCAGAGCCTTGTTTATCGTGTCAACAATTTCCTGTTCACTTAAATCGCAGTCAAAGCCAACCTTCATATATTCGCAGTCCGAGGTAACGCCGACCGACAGCGGCTGCGCCACAGTCATAAGCGGATGGGGGTTAAAGCCTTGGCTGAACAGAAAATTCATACCGGTGCGGCGTATTGTACGGTGAAAGAGCCGCATAAAATCAAGGTGCGAGATGTACTTCACACGTTCATCGCGCGCATATTTTAAAATGTAATTTCCTCCGTTAGTGCTGCTCATAACACACCCCCGTCTTAAAGGAAGCCGCGCCGCAGCCTGCACACTTTTCGCGGCAATGGGCTGTTGTTTCGGCTCTCTTGGCTTTCTCGTTTTCATTTATCAAAAATCTCTTCGTTACACCGACATCAATATGCTCCCACGGGAGTACCTCGTCATAGCTTCGTTCTCTCGCGGTATAGAAATCGGGATCGATACCCATATCCTCAAACGTCTGCATCCACGTGTCAAACCTGAAATGCTCGCTCCACGCGTCAAATTTGCAGCCGTTTTCCACAGCCTTAATTATAACCTCGCACAGGCGTCTGTCACCGCGCGCAAACACGCCCTCAAGGTAGCTTGTCTTATTGTCGTGCCAGTTGTAGCGGATACGCTTTGACTTAATGGACTTTTTCAGCTCGTCCTGCTTCTCTATGAGCATATCCCTCGTATCCTGAGCCGCCCACTGAAACGCTGTAAACGGCTTTGGAACAAAGCTTGACGTGCTGACGGTTATGTTTATATTCTTCGCGCGTTCCTCCTTGGGAATGGCAAAATAAACGTCAAGAACCCTTTGCGCAAGGTCGGCTATACCGCGTACATCGTCCAACGTTTCGGTAGGTAAGCCTATCATAAAGTACAGCTTTACATTCGTCCAGCCGCCGCGGAACAGTAAATCCGCCGACTTCATAACATTTTCCTCGGTAATATTCTTGTTTATAACATCTCTGAGCCTTTGCGTGCCGGCCTCCGGCGCAAAGGTTATGCCTGTTTTACGCACTTTCTGTACCTTTTCCATAAGCTCCAACGAAAAATTATCAATACGCAGAGAGGGGAGGGAAAGGCCGATTTTTTTCTCGGTTGTAATATCAAGAAGTCC
>JAFQYK010000370.1 GCA_017406485.1 Clostridia bacterium | reverse complement strand
GCGTCCTTTGGTAAGTCCGCGTGTTCGCGTGTCAATAGTTTCCTTGCCAAGCATTTTGGAAATGTATTCGTGTGTTGCCTGCTCGTTACCGCCGAGATAAAGAAAAGTATCGCAGTTACCTACGATACTTTCCCAACTGTCTTTGAACAGTGCTTTTAGCTGCGCCATATTCTGAATTATTATACTGACCGATATTCGTCTTGAACGCATAGTAGCAAGCACTCTTTCAAAGTTATCGGGCAAAGCGACATTAGCGAATTCGTCCATTACAAAATGTACGGGAACGGGAAGCTCGCCTCCGTACTTATGGTCTGCTCGGTAGTATAGCTCTTGAAACGCTTGCGTGTATAGCATACCGACAAGATAATTGAACGAATTGTCGTTGTCGGGAATTACACAAAATATGGCTTTTTTCTTTTCGCCCAAGCTGCCTAAGTCAAGATTGTCATACGATGTCATTCTTGCAATTTCGGGTAGATTGAACGCTGCAAGCCGCACAGCCGCCGACACCAATATCGACTTAGCCGTTTTGCCCGCCGCCTGCTTAAAAATCTTCCATTGCTTTAGGGCGATGTGTTCGGGATAGTCCTCCTCCAAGCCTTCAAACAGAATATCAACAGGGGAACGATATTCCTCGTCATCTTCCATAGCCGCCGCGTTCTCAATCATAAACATCAGTGTTTCAAAATTCTGTTCTTCGGGCGGTGCTTCGTGCAAGAGATAAAGCATAAGTGCCGTATCAAGTGCGATTTCAGACTTTTCCCAAAACGGGTCGCTGTTCGTTGCATTTTTAGGTGTGGTATTCTGAATGAGGTTTGTAATCAGCTTTACAACATCCTCATCAGTACGGATATATGTAAAAGGATTGTACCCGTCCGAATTTGACGGAGTTATGAGATTGAAAACCTTTACATCATATCCCATTTCAAGCAGCAGCGGAGCAGTAGAGCGTAAAAGCTCACCCTTCGGGTCTGCCACAATGAACGATGTGTTTGCCTGCATTATATTCGGCTTCGCATAAAAGCGCGTTTTACCCGCGCCGCTGCCGCCGACTACAAGTACATTCAAATTACGCCTGTGCTTCTTTGCGTTAAGTCCTAACGAAAGTGTCTGCGACAGTAATATATTTCCAAATCTGTTCTTGCGGTCAGCATACCTTCTTGCAACCGCGAAAGCGTTACCCCATTTAGCCGAGCCGTGTTCTTCTCCCGGACGACGGTTTTCGCGCTGCGAAAAATATGCGCCGACACCTAAACCGTAAGCAACGAGAAAAACAAGAACGAATTTCAAGCTGTACTCGTTAAGGTGAATATTTAACGGTTGATTGATTTCGATTGCCACATACTGCATAAGTTCGGGCAGCTTCATTCCGTCCCTATAGCAGCCTGCGATGACAAGCGCAAGCCACACAACTACCACAGACAGCAAAGCAAATACTATGATTAAATTCCTTGTGTTTTCCTGTCTGTTCAACTGCTATCACACCATTTCATTACGGGAATATTCATATAGCATCAACTCCTTTCAGCGAAAAGCAAAAAAGGCGGCTGTTTATATTTGGAATATACACAACCGCCCACTTCATTATATTATTCAACTTTGTTCTAATATTTCTTCACATTTATCTATCTGTTCTGGTGGAATATCTATATCATCATTTATATATATAAATATCTCATCAGAATTACCCGTCATTCTGCTTAGAGCATAAGTTATAAGCCATTTTTTTATATGTGCAATTTCCTCCTCATTTAGTTCATTGTTAGTTTCCTTGATGTCGAAAGTAAATCTATGGATTTGTTCAATCAACGCATAGAAATGCACCTTATAACTTTTACTTCCTTTTTCCCACTCTTCTTCCATAGATTTTAATTTGGGAAAGGCATTTGATAATTTCAATAGAAATTCTGGTCTTTTATGAATATCTGTACCATAGTCAAACACATTATCATATTCTATAAATCCATCAATACAATAATCATAAAAAACACGATGTGCTATAGGTTCAAGATATTTCTCTGGCGCATTTGAATAGTCATTTTCTTTGTACCAATTATAATCAATATTATATTCATTGC
>JAFQYK010000369.1 GCA_017406485.1 Clostridia bacterium | reverse complement strand
TCGTATGGTCCGACTGGTACTTAGGTACAACAAAGCTTGGCAGTGTTCTTCCGAGCGCAGCGCTTGTTGAGGGCGAGAACGCAGTAACGCTTGTCAAGGTACGCGTAGCTAAGAAAGCGGCAAACGGTACCGGCACAGCGGCTGTAAGAAAGACCGAAACCGGCACAGAGCCTATCTACTACGGCACATCAAAGATTTACAACCTGTTCATCTCGCAGATGTTCAAGGATAAGGATAATCTTGAAATAATCGTAGGCAAGGATACAAGTGACGAGATGACCTTCTCAACGAAGGATACAGCTCCGACCGGTAAAGACAGCGACGGAAACGACCTCTACGAGTTCGACTTCGGCTACACGAAGTATGACGGCCTTGACAACAGCGGCGCTATCACGATGATAGTTGATATGCTCACAAAGAACAATGTGACAAAGCCGTACAACAAGGATACAGACGCAGCGGTTAAGCTTCCGAACACATCATACACAACAACCTACACCGACGCGGCAAACGCACAGGTAAGCGACTACTTCACCTACGGCGCATACAACAACACGCTCGGCACTGATAAGGACGGCGGCTACGAGAGTGCGCCGGAGGGTATTGAGATTAAGACAGCAACGGACGGCACAGAGGATAATCCTGTTGTTGACATCTATTCACGCTCCGAGGCGGGAACCGTAACGCACGTAAGAATTAAGCTCTATCACAAGAGCAGCGACGCTGAGCTTGAAGAGCTGAGAATTCCGGGTAATGTAATGGTTGACGGTGCAAAGGTTGACATTACCGGCGGCTACACAGACGGCGACAGACATAAGTACGGAAAGAAGACAGAGTCTGATACAGAGGCGGTAAGAGAAGAAACACTTTCCGACGCATACCTCATCACCTCCGCTTCCGTAACATACGCGCCTGTATATATCCGCTCCGTAAATGACAAGGCAACTATTAAGGTAACCACCGGCACGGGCAACGCACTGACAGTATACGATATTGCCAGGGATGCCGAGAACGGCAATCTCACTATCACAGAGGCAGCCGAGAAGTTCATACACGACACAGTATCGGCCAAGAACTATATCTGGGTACCGATCAGCATTGACGCAGGCAGAACCGCAGTATTCTTCGACATCACCTCCGAGGATGGCTCCGAGGTAACAAAGCACGTTGTATACCTGAAGAAGGTATCGTCCGATGCTGAGGTAGACACAATCCAAATTTCAACCTCGAACAGCTATAGCTGGGCAGAGAGAGAGTATTCGGATGAGGAAAAGACCATTCCTGCTCTCACGCCGGCAGGCACCGCGCACAGCACGTGGATTGACGGCGAGGATCACGAGTGGGAAGTATGGAAGGGCTATCTGTCAAGCGAGGATGTCGGCAAGTCCAACAGTGAAGTACGTCTTGCAATTAAGACTATTTCCTCAACGACTGACATCAGCCTTGATAAGATGTTCACTATCTACAGAAGACTCGGTTATGACCCGTCATATGACGAGTATTCAAACGTACAGCCTTCAGACTACCTTGTAAACGGTAAGCTGCAGGAGGGTACATACACAACCAATTACACCTACGCAAATCTCCGCACAATGGATCAGACCGGTTACACCTATATGAGATTTGTAACCACTGCCGAGGACGGTATTACCCATAAGTATTATGAGGTACGTCTGTATCCGATGGATGATACAAATGACAACATCGAAAAGCAGAAGTATCCGTCCAAGACCAAGGTGGGAGAAGAGGATGAGATCTTCTCACTCTGGGCCGGCGAGTCAGGCTCCATAGCCTCTATGGACAGACCGAACGTAAGACAGGCAACAGCAGAGGAGAGAAGTCAGTACTTCCAGTATGTAACAGGTGTAAGAGAAGAGGATATGTTCGTTGCATACATCGACTACGACGTAACAGCGATTGAGATTAAGGGTATCACCGAGCATCCTCTCGCAAGCATCAAGATAAGCAACTCTAAGTACGCTATCCACGAGCAGACATACACAATCACACGTATGACCAGAGGTCAGAACGTAACGGTTGACATCTTTGTAAGAACTCAGGATCTCGAAAACACCGTCCACGATTCAAAGACGGGTGAGGGCAGAAAGTATAAGCTGCGTCTCCAGAGAGTTCCTAAGGACAGAACACTCGGCTATGTATACATTGCGCCGACGCTCGGCAGTGACGGCAAGGTAGTAGACGGCGAGCAAGACCTGCTCGATCCGGTATACTTCGCTGATCCCGCCGGCAACACGCCTTCACTTACAACTGCAGACCGCAGCAAGATGGAACAGGTATCAACCCAGATTAAGCCTGATGCTGAGGGACTCTACACTGTAAGAGAGGATGGTTCGGAAGTAATTGAGGCACAGGTTAATTACGGCACAACAATAGTTCCGATAAGACTTGTACCGAACATTAAGTCTGCAATTGTAACCATCCAGGGCGAAGACGGCGACATAATAGACGGCGCTCAGATAATTGAGGACGGCGTTGTTGTAGGCTCGCAGACCTCCGGTCCGTCAAATGTCAACACAGGCAGCCTCAACGCATACCTGAGCTTCCCGAGTGATGTAAATACAAAGACATATCATATAATCGTTGAGAACAAGACCGGCGACCAGAAGCCGCACGAGTATGATCTTGTTATCACGAGAAAGGTTAACGACCTCAGACTTAAGGAAGTTATTGTAGCAGGTGACCTTGCTACATATGACGAGGATTTGGGCGCGTATGTTGCCACAATCCCGTATAAGACGAAGTACGTAACGGTTAGGGCGACAGCCGAGAGCGAGGATGCGCTTGTAAACGTATATGACAACTACCTCGGCACCGCAGACGACTGGAAGAAGTGGGAAGAGGACACTTCGGGTGTTAAGATTGCAAACACCGAGGAAGCGCTTACCTACAGAGAAGAAACAATCTTCGATTCCGAGAACGGACGCGACGAGCTTAACGAAACACGTACAACTCACAGAAACCGTCTTATCACAACAACCTCTGATACAACCTACACGCTCTATGTAGGTTCAAACAATCTGATAAACGGCAAGCCCGACCAGATAGCGGAGGTGCCTGTTCTGATCAGAAGACGTCAGGCAGACTACGTTGACCCGAACCTTGACATTTCAATAAGAGTTAACCACCTGCCGGACGGCGCAGGTACAGAAGCTAAGCCGTCAACAGTCGGCGGCTCGCTCGCAGACCCCGTAACGTATGAGGTTCTTATCGACCAGAATGCAACAGAAGCATATGTTCACGTAACGAATAACTACTCAACAACAGTGCTTCGTGCATACTACCCGATAGACTACATACCCGCAACGGAGGATGACGCTGAGTATGTACTCCGTGACGAGGCTGACCGCACATATGTGAAGCTCGACACAAGTATCACAGGTCTTGACCACACCGGTGTTCAGACATACGATTATGACGAAACAACCGGCCAGTATACAAAGGCCGCTGCCGGCACCACAGGCCAGTATGTGCTTGACGTAAACAGCTACGAGATTATAACAAGCTCGACGGTTAAGACCGGCAAGGAGCTGTTCAAGCTCAAGACAAAAGACGAGCCGTCAGGTGATAAGTCAGTAAATGCTGATTACGCGTTCGGACCCGCGACAAAGAGACTGACGTTCCACGTTCCGATGACCGGATCTATGATTACGGTAAGAATTCGTGCGACGAACGGCTCAGGCTCAGGCGATACGAAGGAATACAACCTCAATATCCGCCGCGAATCAAACGACGCTCTCCTTGATTACATCAAGGCATACCAGCTCACAGACTACAACAACAATCTCATAACCGATATACCTATGCCGGAGGCCGCTTCGAACGGTGAGCGTGCGAACACAGGCCCGGCAGGCGAGACACCGGGAAGATATAATTACTATGTAATCAATATGCCCGAGGAGTCAGGTGAATCAAGATTTGAGATTAAGGCTCTGAGCGAATACGCGGTTGTTGAGCTTTACGACGCTAAGCTTGGCAAGTTCGTTGCGAACGACCAGACACCGAGATACTTAAAGCGTACCGGCTACATAACAATCTCGAACGTTAAGGAGCAGCAGCTCTACTTCAGAATTGTACCGGCAAGCATCTACTTCAACCCGAACAGCGACAGAACCGAGCATTACAGCGCTACAGACGGCTGCGCTTATTACAGACTCGACATCCTCAATACCCCGATGGGTACAGGTATCAAGTCAGTAACCGTTGACTACGGCAGCTCAAATGCTACCTATGCGTCCAGAAACGGTAACTACGGTTTCGTAGGCGTTGTAAACGCAGAGTCCGATTACACCAACCTGTACATCGAGCCGACACTTGCTTCGTCGAAGATTACGGTTGAGGGTTATGCGACAAATGACCAGGGTCCTGTAGTTATCCACGGCGTGGATGTACGCGCGGCAACCTCGACAACGCCGATTAAGCTTCCGATTAAGGTAGAATCCACCAACCACATTGTTGCCGATTATGAGCTCCTAATTTACAAGGACAGCAACGGTACAGGTGTGATAGTAACTATTGAAGAGGACATCAGCGCTCCATGGTCAGACGAGAGAGGTATGTACATCCAGAACACGGATACAACAACTCCGAACTCCGGCATTCTCCCCGTTTACCAGACAAAGGCGAAGGTATCCGTATTGTTCACCACAAACGTCGGCTTCTATGCAACTGTCGGTGATATGGCTCAGATGCCTGTAAACGACAGCAGCAGAATGATAACCAATGCCGAGGTACCGCTCACAGGCGAGTACACATATGTTCCTGTATCGATTTACAAGAACAGCGGTGACACAGTACCCGAAAATGTTTACACAGTTGTTGTAATCAAGAACTCAGTAGATAACATTCTTGAATACATCACGGTTGAAAAACGAGAGCCGGATGAGGATGTGACAGAGGATAACGGTGAGAGAGTATTCACATCATACGTATACAACAACACCAGAACCGCCAACGTATTCATCCAGGCTAAGGACAGACTTGCGCAGGTATCAATGACGCGTAAGGATAATATTCAGGATGTTGAGCCCAATATCTGGACAGGTATGGCATCAGGCTCTCTTGACGCCGGTGTAACGGCGCTCAAGGACGGCCTCAACACCTTCTCGATAATCATACGTCCGCCCAACACGGTAGTATCCGGTTCATACACGCTTAAGATTTACTACACCAACGTTGATATGTCACTCGACAATCTTGAGGTCAGAGGAAACGGCTTCACTACTGCGCCGATGGGTGAGTACAGAAGCACGAATTCCGCTACAGGCAACGTATATATCAGAAGCGAGAACAGCAATACAACCGGCGATACAAACAGATATAACCTGCTTGCGACGGTTGACAACAGAGTTCCGTTCAGAGGTAAGGATTTCGTTCCGACCGTAATGGAATACGAGCTTGAAGACCTGAAGGACGGCAACGATTACGGCGAGTACGTAATTATGGCTGACGCACAGGCGGCATACGCTTCGGTTAAGGCTCTTAAGGACGCAGGCAAGATTACCGACGACTTAAAGATCTGGATTGGCGACTACATCGACAAGTATGACCTTAAGCAGAAGGCCGTACCGGTTGAAACACGCACCACTCCGGACGGTAACGGCAGCCCGATAGTACGCCGCTACACCAAGGCAGAGCTTATGCCGGGAACAACCGATTACGTTGAAATCCCCGTAACTCTCCTGCTCGGCGACTACACAAGCGAGTATAAGATTATAATTCACGACCGCTCGAATAACGCTGACCTCAACCACACAGGTGACGCGGACGTATCCGACGAGCGCAGAGACCTTGTAGGCCTCGGCGTAACAGGCTACCCGCTCCTCAGAAGCGAGGCAGAGCTTATGAGCTTCAAGGCAAACGGCGGCACACCTGCTGACCTTGGCGAAACAGGCGGCGACACGGGCGATCAGTTCAGTCCGTATGGCTACCACTACAAGCTCAAAGATTATGAGGTAACGGTTGGCCCGACAGTTACAAGCGCGGAAATCTACGCATACGCTTACCACGTACACAAGAACTCCTCAACGCTCGTAACGGTATTCAAGCAGTCTGACGACGCATCACGCCTCAACCTCATTGACGCGGCTATAAGCGATGTCAGAACGCCTGTAAACCTCACACCGGGTATCAACAAGTTCGTTGTTCGTGTAACAAGTGAGGACGGAACAACAACTCAGGATTACACAATCACAGTTAACAGAAGCCAGACAGAGCTGAATGTTGAGAGGGTAATCGTAAACGACATCAGAGCACAGAGAATAGGTAATGAGTTCGTAGCTTATGTCGCAAACGGAACAGACCTTAAGATAGAGGCTCAGTCCGACAGCCCGTACATTGTAACGACTTCAGTCTACAACCAGTACGGCAACTATATTACGGACAGAAGCGGCAGCACATATGTATCGAGTGAGAAACTCGCATACGCGAAGGTTGACGGCGTATGGCACAGACCGATGTCCGATACAAACTATGACCATACAAAGTTTGACGAACCTCCGTACGCTAACGCTACACTGTTCAAGATTCATCTTGATGACAACAAGTCCGGCGCGGATAACCACAGCCAGGATTACAACCTTTGGGTACTTCCCGCACAGACGCAGGATATTCTGAGAATTATCCTCGGCACACCGGACGGCGGCTTCGACACCAACAATATGCTTGGATTCGATATGCCGATTACAGCAATCTTCGAGAAGAATCACACAATGCCGGATGGCTCCGTTGAGGATGCCTATGTTGCAAGAGTACCGAAGGCGTTGGATACTACAAGAATTCGCGTAGTAACCGTTGACGGCGGTAAGCTCGTCAAGATCGGCACCTTCACGCCTCAGGGTAATGACTTCTACGATACAACAGGCAAGCAGTTCACTGCAAGAGGCGCAGTTGTAACGCCGCAGGTAATGAATATCGGCGTAACCGATTACGACGGCGAGCTCGGTATTGAAACAGAGAACCTTATCTTCAGAAACTACCTGCTCTCAATTGAGACGATGGAAAGTGACGCGCTTCTCTTAAATGCTGATTATCAGCTTGAGAAGGACATCACAGACGATACCGCCTGGGTAACAGAGTTTACCGAGAACCTTGATAAGCAGCAGAGCTTCTCAATCGCGGGTGAGACATCGAAGGATTACATAACCTTCAAGAACCTCATCCTGAGCGATAAGGCTACAGGCACATATGTACAGAACTCACGCGGATACACCTCAACCGGCGTATTCGAGTCGGGTGACGCGCACACGTTTGAGCTTAAGGTTGGTATCAACGATATTAAGATTAAGGTAACGAGCGAGGACAGAACGGTTACAAACACCTACAAGTTCTCAATCCTCAAGAAGGATCCGAACGACAAGTCCGCAAGACTCAACGACATTAAGATTTATGTCGGCGATCCTTCAGATCCTGACACGAGATACTACGATACAGTATCTGTTCCGGCAGAGGAAAAGACCTCGGATGCATACACGTATCACTACACAATTCCGCAGGATCTTGACCTTACAAAGACACCGCTCCATATTGAAGCAGTACCGTTCACCGATAAGGAATACACCGTTGTTTACAGAATGGTATACAATATGCCTGAGCATACCGACCCGAAGAGCTACGGAACAGATGAATACGATAACGTTTACAGACAGGGCGACGTTGCAATCCTCGGTAAGGGCGCGCCGACCGGCTCGGTATTCGCACAAAATCTGAATGAGGGTGACAGAGTAAGAGTAATCTTCATCGTATCCTCAACAGAGATGGCGTCTGAGAAGGAATACGCGATAGAATTCTTCAAGGATCACTCCTTAAAGACAGATCCTGAATTCCCGTTCCTCTCGAACATAATAAGATCCGATACGGGCAAGCCGCTCACAAGAGCAGTTGCAAGCAACGTATATGACCTTAACTACTACGACTCTGTAGACGCTAAGACACATCAGATCAGTCTGAACTTTGTAAAGAACCAGTTCGCTATGGACAGCCATATCTACCTGCTCTCTACAAGAACAGACTCCAACACTTACAAGTATGAGGAAAGAGTAGAGCTTACGAACACCCTGAACTTTACCACAACCCTCCAGCCGGGCGACAATACCTTCCTGTTTGAGGTAAGCCAGCTTGATGACAGCGGTATAGACAGCCGTGACCACGTAAAGAACACAAGATTCTACTCAGTAACCATCAACAAGGCGGACGGTATCACCGATACCTCCACCGGCTCGGCAACAGGCCAGCTTAGCCACAATGCAGAGCTTAAGTCGATCACCTCGTCGAACTACACGCTCCTTACGGCGATGTTTGATAAGGATGTACACGAGTACTTCCTTGCGATACCGTCTGATGAGGATGAGCTCGCACTCACGGTTGACGCTATGAATGACAGCTCAACCTTAAGAGTGAGAAAGGTCGGCGGTGAAAGACTCTACTCCGGCATAGGCAGCTCGCTTGATACCGATGTTGACCAGTACGTAGGCGGAACAAAGCCGGGCGGCATCCCGCTTAACGAGGGCTCCAATATGATCGTTATAACGGTTATGGTGGAGGACGGCATAACAAGAGAGCGTTACGTAATCGACGCATACCGCGCAGCCGCTGACGGCTCCACGGGTGACATCATAGATATGGATGTAGAGGTACTTGCTTCAACCGCTGCAGAGTCAGAAGAGAAGCGCGAGCACGAAACTCCGCATTGGAACGCTAAGCTCACCAACTACTTCATCTCATATGACTACGATGTAACGACACTCTCCTTCAAGCCGACTCTAAGACCTGACGAGCTTGGCGGTTACGTACACGATTCACTGACCAACACAGATGTTTATAAGGAATCATACATCAACATAAGCCACAGCGGTTCTTCCGCACTCCCGATGGCTTATAAGAGCGGCGAAACCTTCACGCTCACGGACCTGCCTTACGGTGACACTGAGGTACTGTTTGACGTAAACCTCTATAACGGTACACGTAAGCGTTACATCGTAACGGTTAACAGAGCATACGACGCTGTAAGACCTGAACTGACGCTGCCGATAGACATCTATCCGACAGCAACCGGTGTTGAAGCTACCAAGTACGCATTGTCAAAGGGCTTCTATCATACAGAGCACGCATACTACCTGAACGTAGACAGCGACACCTCAAAGGTATGGGTAAGAAGCACGCTTGAGAGCGGCAGCACAGACCTGCTCAGAATAAACAACGCACCTGTTTCGTCCGGAGACCTCACGGAAATCGCGCTTAACAGAGGCGACAACGTTGTAAATGTAACTGTTTCCAACACGCAGGGCAGCAAGGAGAGATACCTTGTAGTTATCAACAGAGCCGAGGCGGGCGTAAGACTGCAGCCGGTAACGGATATAGCGGCGCTCACCGAGTCTGACAAGAATCTCATTCTTGACAACATCAAGGTAACGTATAAGGATGCTACCGGAAATACCGCGGCGCTTATACCTGACTTTGATCCGAACCAGTATGACTACACGGTAATCGTAGAACCGACAGCTACAGAGATTGATGTGGCAGCCTTCTTCCATAACGCTGATGATATGAGCGTTACGATAAGAAATATGCCCATAACCTCAAGCGGCCAGAAGCTTTCAGAGGCTGAGACAGAGTATATGCGTTACGGTACACTTACACCGAACACTAACATCTTAGACCTCACAAAGCTAAGAACAGGCAGCAACTACTTCGACATAGTTCTCACATCTAAGATTGATGTCAAGAAGGCGGTAAATAATAACACCTACACCAAGGATTCACAGACAAAGGTACATTACGTCCTGAACGTAATCAAGCCTGAGGATCCGATAGCAGACCTTGATTACCTCGGTGTTGACAAGGGTAGTATGGCTCCTGTATTTGACCCGTCAATCAAGACCTACTACGTAACAGTGCCTTATGACGCTGAAACAGTTAATGCCGAAACAATCGGCACTATGCTGCCGAAGATAGTAGCCGGTATGGAGGTTCCGACAGGCCTGCCTGACAGCGGCATTGTTGTAAACGCTTACTCGTCAACCGCAACGGTAACGAGAAACGGTTCTTCTAACAACTTCGCTATAAAGACTCCGGACGGCAAGGATTCAACGATAATCTTCCTTGTATATCCGACAGCGGACGCTAAGTATCCGACAAGAGCATACTCGATGATTCTTAACAGACATACTCATGACGCAGTCAAGAGCATTGACCTTAAGAACGACACCGGTATTGTGCTTACGGATAAGGCGACAGGCGATGTGATACCGTTCACAACAGACTTTATCACAGGCGGCTACAGCTACTCGCGTGACGTGAACTACTACGCATACATTGATGACAGCGTAAGCGAGGTAACACTCACCGCCGAGGCGGCATATACCGGCGCAGGCGGCCCGCAGGTAGCTATAAAGACAGCGGATAATGCCATAACAGCGGCGCAGGGAACAGTATCAAAGAGCATCGCAATCACCGGCGATGTAACACCGGTACTCGTGAAGTCCTATATCGGCCAGAGCGCGGCTCAGAGATATTCAGTAATGATTATCAGAAAGAGCCAGGCATCAAATGCGGTACTTACCAAACTTGACGCAAACGGTACCGATGTTCTCGGAGCGGATAACTACACCGCATCCGATGACACTGTAACGAGAGGCGCGTCAACCTATAAGGCGGGCGACATTGTATTGAGAGACGACGATGTAAATATCACGCTCGATATGCTGACAGCCGATACTAACGCAACAATCAGAGTAAACGGCCGCCGCGTAACAAGCGGAACAATCTCAAAGGCTATCACCTCCGACAGAGAGAGATATGACATCCGCGTAGAGAACAAGGACGGCAGCGTATATTACAAGAACCTCCTTGTAACACATACAAACAGTGACGGAACAGCAGATACGAATAAGTATGAGCCGCTTATAACGAACATACTTGTTCAGAGCCTGACGTTTGACACTGACGAGGACGGCAATAAGACTGTCAGCTCCAGATCAATGGGTACTTTCGACCACGTAGTCGAAGGCGGACAGCACGTATACAACGTAATGGTTAAGGATGAGGACCTCGAAATCTTTGCTCACTCAATGAAGAATCTGATCGGCGCTCCTGTATCAGATGAAGTTGATAACAGTGAGGTTTACCTTGAGGTATTCGACACCTACGCTGCAAGCAGTACCTATATGAATGACTACGCATTGTCCACAAAGTACTCAGACAACGTACAGACCTCTCTTACAAAGGGCGCAGGCCGGTACACCTTCCGTCTGACCGAATATTCAACAGACGGTCTGGAGAATGTGACGGAATACATAATCAATGTATTCAAGACGGATAAGCCGATACTGACAGATCTTTGGGTATATCCTGTACCGGGCGTTGATCCGGAGGAAAGCTCAGAGCATCCTGACGGCGTATCACTCAAGAGAAACGCTATTATGCCGGTAACCTATAACCCGGAGACGATGGAATATGACGTTCACATCGGCCGTGATGTTGAGGAATTTGACGCGCTTGCGACAGCCTTCAACAATGTAAGCATCAAGATCGCGCTTCACGAGGATATAGACAGTGCAGTTTCCGACAGCGGCCACGCTACCAGGGAAACAGCCAAGAAGGAAACAATACTTACAGATCTCAGCAAGGATACCTTCGTTGTAGATGTAGTTCTGAGCTATCCGAGACTCATAGAGGGTATGATCCCCAACCCGGCGCTTGCGCCGGAGGATGACCCGGCATATGAAATTCAGACAGCAACCTACAAGCTCAACGTAATCAGAGAACCGTTCATTGACACCAAGGTTTATCTCGACGACCTCTGGGTTGAGGAGGAAGACGCTGCTGATAACGGCCAGTACGAGCTGTATCCTGAGTACAATAAGTACATCAGACTCTATGAGACGGTTATAGACTACACTGACAACACCGTTTCCTTAGGCACACTGTTTGGCGATGACGTAACGGTAATCGCCGACCAGGGCAACTACGGCGGCAAGGGCGTTGCAACCTCCGGCTATGTTGTAAACAACACAGTCGTTATGGAAAACGGCGTTGCGCACGAATTTACAATGCCCGACTCGTTTATGAGCGATCCTGAGGGCAGAGAAATAGTAGACTTCACAGTTATAGCCGACGACGGCGTAACGGTAGGCAATTACAGAGTAATCATCAAGCGAGGCGAGCAGAAACACGCAGACGGCGATCACAAGCTACGTCTTGACACGCTCTACCTACAGAATCCGGATGATCCGGGTTCGGCTCCCGATATGTATGCGTACGGTAACTACGGCTCACCGGTTGACCCGACGACCAAGGATACCTTCGACGATACCTTCAACTTTGTGGTATTTGTTGACGCTCAGCAAGAGGAGATCTCGCTAAGCCCGACCGCACTTGCACCGGATGCCGACGTTGTCAGAATTATTCATAACGGCAAGGTTCTTACGGACGCTTCCGGCAATGAAAATCTCGACACAATGACTATAACCGAGAAGCTCAATATGTTCACCGGCGAGGATGTATTCTTCTTCAATGTATCCAAGGACGGTGACCCGACAGGCGCTTACACGACCTACTCACTCCACGTAGTTCAGCAGAAGCGCACCAACCTCGCAGATCTCGAGGTGACGGATATCTATCCGACAGAGGATAAGTACTACAACCTTGACCCGTCCTTCGATTCCGACATTACGGAATACAGAGTATACGTCAAGGCAACCGACCAGGAGATTGAGTTCACCGTCAACACAACTGCTGACGCAACAATCAGCGTTTACAAGGACGGTAACGAAACACCGATTAACACGGCTGATGACGTACAGAAGCTCGTAACGGTATCAAGACTCGACCTCTCCAGAAACGTATTTGACTATGTATTCTCCGCAAGAATGCCCAGCGGCGAGATAGGCAGATACAAGGTTAAGGTTATAAGAGACCAGGGCGGCTCACTCATAACAGAGCTGCAGACCGGTATCCGCGGTATAGTACATACCCTTGCGGATAAGCATACAGCAGAGGTTTACCTCTTCAAGCATAAGGATATTGAAGCATATGAGAACGAGCTCCTTGCAGATACGACTCTGACTGATATAGACAGACAGGGCAAGCTGAAGGAGGTACTCGTAGCCAAGACCGTATCCGATGATTACGGTATCTTCAAGTTCCTTGACTCAACATTTGAAGAAACAGGCGATTACAGTATCGCAATCAGACGTTACGGATACCTCACCACATACGTATCGTACATCGAGGTTCAGAAGTCATACGTTCCGGTAATGTACAACTTCGAGAGACTTGATTTGATATCCGGTGATGTATACAGTATCGGCTCGAGCCGCAACGTAGTAGACGATAAGGATATGGAAATATTCTATAATATGTACCGCGGCGAGGGCGAGGGTTCGGATTACACAATAGACGACCTTGACAAGCTCTACGGTATCTTTGCGGATTATTATAAGGGCACGGTAACAACAGGCGCAGCGGTAAGCGGCGAATCTGTAGCAGCTCCATTGATTGCTCCTATAGAAATGCTCATACCTGAAATGCCCGAAGTAACCGAGCCGGCAAAGACAGAACCTGAAAAGGTTGAGGCAGATAATACCGAGACAGAAAAGGCCGGAATTGACAATACAGAACAGGAAAAGACCGAATCCGGTAAGTCCGAGGTAACGACAGGCGATACAGAAGCCGAAAAGACTGCGGAAACAGGCAAGACTGACGAACCTGCAGCAACCGACACGTCAAAGACCGATAATGAAAATGCTGAAACGGATAAGACCGAAACAGCGGACAATACCGATGATAAGACGGACGGTACTGAAACAGGCAAGTCAGACACAACCGATACAGAAACAGATAAGACAGAAACGGATAAGACCGAAACAACGGATGAAACTGCCAAGACCGGCGCAGACACAGCCGAAACCGAAACAGGCAAGGCTGATGAGACTGCAAAGGCAGAGGACGGCGGCAAGTCAGGGGCAACCGATACGGCTGAGACCGGCAAGACCGGCGAAACCGCAAAGACCGAGACAACCTCAGATGATAAGTCTGACAAGTCCGAGGGCGGCAGCACATCAGACGCGCCTGCGGCTGAAAGCTCAGACACCGGCACGTCAGAGTCCGCATCAAGCGGTTCATCCGACAGCGGCTCAAGCTCCGCAAGCGAGAGCAGCTCGTCTGCAAGCACGTCAAGCGGCTCTGACAGCAGCAGCTCATCTGCAAGCTCATCGAGCAGCTCCGACAGCGGCAGCTCGTCAGACAGCGGCTCATCATCGGGCAGCGCATCAAGCTCCGACAGCGGTTCAAGCTCGTCAAGCGCATCAAGCGGCTCGTCCGACAGCGGCTCATCATCAGGCGGCCTGGTAATGGGTACATACGATGTAGACGAGGATATTGACGAATACATTGAAACGCTCACAGAAGACGATGAAACGGAAGCTAAAACCACGGCTGAGGAAACGACAGAGCCTGAAGCTGAGGCAACAGAGCCCGAGGCTAAGGCTACAGAGCCTGAAACTAAGGCTACAGAGCCCGAGGCTGAAGCTACAGAGCCTGAGGCTAAGGCTACAGAGCCTGAGGCTGAAGCTCCCGAAACAACGGAAACAGACACCACAGAGGAAATCACTCCGGAAACAACTACTCCTGCAACCGGCGAAGCAGAAGAAGCAGACTCCACCGGGGAGAACGCGGATTCTGCCGAAACGGATACCGAGGAGGTAACCGGCAGCGATACAACCGAACCGGCTCCTGCCATAAAGGCAACCGTAAGGGCGCTGTCCGTTCCGTTGCTCACATCGGCCGATCCTGCGGCAATCAAGGCCTTCATACTGCTTATCTGCGACTACAACGCAGACGGTAAGGTGAACTTCAAGGATACGCTGTACACATCATCACATCTCACTATGGCATCACCGAATTCAAACAATATAACATCAGAGAACAGAACACTTGTAACAGCGTATAATATGTACTAATCCAAAAAAAGCAGCGTACTGCCAAAAGCGGTACGCTGTTTTTCATTTTTTAGAATATTATTGCATATTTATTTCGGATTTTTTCATATTTTCCGTAATTTACAAACACAACATATAGTATTTTCCGGACATAAATTTACAACTATTAGTGGAGATTGTAAGAAACGACACATAAACCGTATTTTTATGCATATAGAACTTGACAAAATGACGAATAAATGGTATCCTTATAATATATGGATACCTATACCCTTTTGTAGTTTTTACTCAAAATTTTTGAAGCACATTTATTCAGAAATGGTTAAATTATCCATAAAAATTGCCTTATAATAATCAAATTATACTTAGGCAATTTTCCTTAGAAAATTAAGGAAGGAGGGGGTTATATGAACGCTGCGGCCACGAAGAACCGTTTTGTGGCACTATGGTTGGTTTTATGTATGGCATTGTCGTTTTCCGGCTTCAGTGTGTCTGCTGTTACGGAAGACGAAGATATCAAAACTAACGGTACGATTTCATTTGAAGGCTTCGCCTTTAAGTATATGGAAGACGATACCATCCAGGCAAAAGCAGATGTGTATATCGAAAAGCTTCGTATGACCGATATGATTGTGGCTCTTGAATACAAGAACTACATAGTCCCCTCCGAGCTTGACACGAACCTACCCACAGCCGATGTGGAAAAGATGTTCAAGGTAGACGCACAGTTAGAGAAATACTTAAGACCTTTAAGGACAAATATTGATACTGACAGTAAGACTATTTACTTATTGCTTTCTCTTGACCAGGATTTATTGGCGGAGGATTACAAGGATAAGACGGTCAGCGCGACGGATGTTATAACAAACCGCGCGTACTCGGTACCGGAAACGATTATCGACTGGCACATAAACGCCTACAATTCCTCGCAGACCAAAATAAAAATCGGCACAATGAGCTTCCGTGTCACCGACCCGGCACAGCTTATTGAGGTCAAAGCCGAGGACATTGAGAGCAGGGTAATCAAGACACTAAAGGAAGAAGACGGTACAACGGACGTAACGGCGGCAAGATTTGTCACCGCTTCGGGCAAGTACGATGACCTTATAATGAATTCAAAGGTTGTTATCGATATTGACGCGGAGCGCACAGAGGCCGCGCCGACAGTACCGAGAAAGACCGTTTCGGCATACACACTGTATAAGACGTGCAGCGATGCTTCAAAGGCGGGAACCGTTCAGGCGCTTCTCGACTACATAAACAAGAATATGAGCCGCGTAAAGGTTAAGCGCGCCACAGGCCAGCAGAGTATTGAAGAGCTGGCGAACTGGACGCTATCCTCCACCGATCCCGCTTACAATGCGGTGATTAAGTATGTTGAAGGCTCAGTTCCGATGTATGAGGAGTCGTTTGACACTGCAAAGACGCTTGATACAGCCAACGTATATGACGCGTCACTGTTCCCCGACGGCTACAGGCCCAAGGGTGACGTAACATATATGATAACCCAGCCGTATATGCATAATACGGATCAGCTTATAACAATTTACCTCACCGTCACACCGTCAGAGCTTATGGGCTTTACGTATGACAGACGGGTCAGGGTATTTACCGAGTCTGACAGAACTCTGGATTGGGACAAGATGAATATGCCCGATCCGATAACGCCGATTGTAACCGGCGTTGACGATGAATACATTCCGCCCGCCGCACATCCGGCGGCGCCGGAGGACTGGAGCTACACACCGGACGGTGTTTCAAAGCAGAACGCTGATAACGGCCTTGTAAAGCTCAACACCGATACTGTTACGGTCAAGGCGGAGTTCTTAACGGAATATTCCCGCAGAACCGAGCTTGAAAACGAGCCGTGGCTCACCATAGCGGACGGCTTCAACTGGAATGTGGACGCGTACAGATACGTAGTCAGTGACAGCGTTGACCCGCCAAAGCCGCCCGATGACACGAATACGGACATACAGGCTGAAATTATTTTCGACAACGATGTTGATGTTGATATTCCGGGTAAGCTGAAAATAACGGTAAACAGGCTTGGCGGCAAGACAATAGACGCCGGTGCGAAGTTCAACATCTACCTCCCCAACGGATGGGTGCTGACGGACGATGAAAGCTACGTTGACGTAACCATCTCAGGCGGAACGGCGGAAATCATAGTCGATGCTATGACGCTTGCAAAGGAAGCGGCAACCGACAAGTTCAATATGGAACAGCGTCGGACAATACAGAGCCTTATAAATCTCGGCAGCAGCAAGGATTTTCGTTTAAGTGAGTTACTTCCGCCGGACAACCTGGTTGAAAGCCCGCTCTATCCGTTCAGCTTTGATAAGCGGTATAACAGATATCTGGATGATGACACGTACTTTGAGTATTACGTCAAGGATGAACACACGCTGATTGCTCCCGATACGGTAATGCTTAACGAGGAGCCGAAAACCTCAAATTACATTTTGAAGGATTATTCGGGCGGACGTTCGGGACTGTTCAAGGTATATAAGGGACAGTCGCTCAAGGATATAGCAAGCTATATAGACTTCCCGGACGACAGCACAATCCCCGTTATGTACCACGGCAAAAACGGCTTCCAGCCTGCCGAGCTGGGTGTGGCGAAGGTGGCAAAGGACAGTGACGGAATTGCCTGGAGAATTTTAGGTAACCCGGGCGCGACAGATATTCCGACTGACACGACAGGCGCGATAACACTTGTCGGCACGCTTCAGCCGTACACCTACACCGATTTCGGTTTTGTGAACAATCCGCAGGGCGTACAGCTCTACTTAAAGGTAACGCCGCTCGACCAACCCGAGCCGTCGGAAAGTCCGACGCCCGATCCGGGCGCGTCACCGGAACCAACCATAGATCCATCAGCCTCTCCTTCTCCGGAACCGACCTTAGACCCGAACGCGAGTCCGACACCGGTTCCCGGCGAGGCGATAGAAATATCAACAAAGGTGCCGCCGCCCGGCGTATACAAGGTCGTACTGAATGATAAGACATTCCAATACGATAAGAAAAACGAGGGCTACACCGAAGCGCAGCACCAGGTATTTACGATAAAGAACATCGGCTCCGTCGATATTCCCGGTCTGACGCTTCGAATTGAGGACGTCACCGAAACCGGCTATAACGGAAACGCCGATAACTTTGTAAACAGCGTACCGCTTGACATAACAAAGCTTGATAAGGATAAAACGCTTAACAAGCTGTATTCAACGGACTATAACGAAATCGATGTGGAGATACGCCCGAAGGTGTCACTGCCGGAGGGCAAGTACAAGGCACGCGTTATCGTCGGTTCAAGGAACAATGACGATCTCGCCCATTTCGATATTGAGTTCATAGTTGTGAATAAGGATACAAAGCTGTACAAGCTGACGATTGACAACTACAAGGACGGCAGCACGACCGACCTGTCCGAGATAGGTATAGCGTATCTTACCGACAGCGGCGGCTTGGCCGTTTACTCGAACTACTTCGAGGCCGGCGAAACAGTTCCGCTTCAGGCTGTGGTGCTTGATACGGACGGTTATGTGTTTGACCACTGGTTAAAGTGGGATACCGGTCAGTCGCTTGGCGACAGGGATACATACACCGGCATAGGCGATGGTGTTGACTGGCTTGACACGGATAATGTTCAGGACAATCCGAAAACCTTCCTGATGCCTGAGTATGACACAACCGTAAAGCCGATTTTCTCCGAGACCGTGAACCTCTGGCTGCGTCTTGCACACCTTGAGGATTACACAATCCTCGATGATACAGACAGGACGAAGGACAGGGAGAATGACCTTCGTGATAAACCGAATCACATTATCGAAACAACACCCCAGTATGATGAAAACACTCATACCTACTACGTAATTGTAGATGAAAAGGAAGAGGATAACTACTTAAAGTTCGGTATAAAGCAGCACGATACATACAAGCCGATTAACTACACCGTAACGCTTCGTTATGCGGATGATGACACCAAGACGGAACACGATATTAAGGACGCAGCGGATACGGGAACACCGAATACGGACAATACAGTAAAGACGTATAAAACGCAGGATTTCAAGCTGCATGAGGGTTATAACTATGTGACAATAACGACCACATATGTTGACACCGCCACTTCAAAGACATACACCCAGAAGTACACAGTAATCATTCACAGACGAAAAACAAACGTGGATGTAACGTGGCGGCCGGGCAACTCACCATACGGCCTTATCGAAGGCTCCGACACGTTCGCCGACGATACGGCAAGGACGGCGGCAAAGACTGAGTTTTCCAGGAACCACAGCTTTATAGCCTTTAAGGACGAGACACAACCGGATACTAGCGTTAAACAAGTTTACACCAACGAATTTACCCCCTCCGAGGCTGTGAACACGTTTAACACCTACTATTCGGAAGAGGCTTGGAAGGATACAAAGAGTACACCCGCTCCCACAGCTTCACCTGCCGCTTCGGCGGAAAAGGCGGTGAACTATGACGAAAGCGTTGAAGCGTTGTTTGTCTATAATAAAACAACCTTCGTAGACCCCGGCTTTACAAGTCTTAAAAACGACGATGGT
The DNA here is from genome assembly GCA_017406485.1 of Clostridia bacterium. GTDB lineage: Bacteria > Bacillota > Clostridia > UBA1381 > UBA1381 > Hominilimicola. Next base: position 3,752 of record JAFQYK010000369.1, on the reverse strand, counting down.
TCAGCCGTTGACCCAAAGGATGTTTCAAGGGAAATACAAAACCTGATAGTCCTTAAACCTGGCTACACTCCCACTGCGGATGAGCTTATGGAATTTGGTGACCTCACCACGCTCGACAGCGCAAAACTTGAGAAAAAAGCGACTGTCGCAGTTGATAACACAAGGGAAAAAGCGGACGGCTCGTGCGTAATAGACGAGCTCAGCACGCTTAACGTCCTGCCGGGTGTGTATAAGCTGGTATATAAGTTTAAGGACAACACAGGAATTACGGTATCGTTTGACCGTCCGCTGATTATTCTCCCCGAAAAGGGTGATATAAACGTAGACGGCGCGTCAGACACAACCGATGCCGATATACTGTATCAGCGGCATAACAACCTGAACGTAGGCTTTGAACCAGACGGCGTAACGCCGCTTCCGTACAAGAGCTTCTGTACAGAGGTCATAGACGGCTCTGAGCCGTGGGAAAGGCTGCTTTCCTACCGCGTAGGCGACGTAAACGAGGACAGAAACGTAAACTCAATCGATGCAAACGCGGATTATAAAAATGTGGCATTGACCGCTTTTAAGCGGTATTATGAGCCGTTACCGACAGCAAAAACCACGGATGATAAGTGGCCGGGAATGGCCAGGGTTGCAGACCGCGACGCGGATTTAACCTACACCGACCCTGACCCGATCCCAACGGACAAGCCGGTACTCGTGCTTGACTTTTTGGGAACGGCATCGAGTCCGGCGAACAAGGTGCCGTCATCTCCGAAACTGACGGTCTACAACGGCACAAACCCAAGAAGCGGCATGGCCTGGTTCGGAGTAGGCATAAAAAATCCCGAAAAGCTGGACTATTTTATAAAGAATGGTCTTTACAGTATGGATTTTGCCATTGATTACGACCCCGACATAATGGAGCCGTGCGACTTGAACGGCAGAATAGCCACAGATGCGGGCTTTGATCTTGCGGCAACGATAACAACGTTCAACCTTGATCCGATCATAAAGCCCGTGACGATTGATAACTCCGATGTAGGCTACTGGAAAGATGCGGAACTTTACACGCCATCATTGCAAACCGATCTTGACCTTGACACCGAGGATTTCGGTTCAGTCACAAAGGTTAACAGATATAAGACAGAGTTCATAACGCTCCGCGCCAAAGCGGACGACGCTCTCAGAATAAAAGGCCTTAGCGGCATAACAAACCAGGGAGTCGCGTCGACGGACTTTGAAACAATTTACCTTCTTCGAGTACCGTTCAGGCTAAAACAGATACCGGAGGACGGCAAATATATAGGCTATCCGGTAACGATTGAGGCCATAACCGAACAGACGTTCGTTATGGGCGGCACCGAAAACGGAGCTTCCGAGGGAGCCTCGTGGGAGGGTGAACACGATAAGACAACAGCCGACACCCGTTCGGAAAAGCTCCTGAACGCGTATAACCACTTTGACGGGATAGAGGTGGTAAACCTGTTTAACAGTACCACCTTCACCCTAAAGGGGGTTGTGACAGGCTGGAATCCGATACAGCCGTTTGAGATAAAGCTGTTTAGAAGCGATAAATATTACGAGGACGGAGATCCGCCGGAGATGATATTTAAATCGATCGGCAGCGATGATTATTACACAAACGGCGAAACAACAATACAAAGTCCCAACGGAGAAGTGTCCTGGGCATACGAGCTTACAAAGATACCTGCCGCGGATTACCGCGTACAGATAGAAAAACAGTCGCATATGACATATCCGTATATGGAGATAAAGGCAGCCGATATAGATGAGTCTACTGGCATCTTAACGGCTCCCCAAACCATAGATATGCTCGTTGGCGACATTAACCTTGACGGCTTCATAAAAGATCCCGACCGTGCGTATCTCATACATATGTTCAATAAATCACGGCCTTGGTCCGAGGAGCTTCAATCCAGGTTTGACAAGAACGATTTAAACGGTGACCGACGTATAAATCTGTTTGATTTAAACCTGTTTAATAAACATAGAGAGAAAACCTATCCGGTACCGACCGCAACACCGGCACCGACAACAGGACCATAAAAAGGAGGAGATTGATAAATGAAAAAACATATTAAAAAATTGATTTCATCGCTTATGGCAATCTCGCTTGCAGCTCCGATTTTCAGTGGTATACCAGTGTTTGCCGAAAATTCAGACGGTACTATCGTCGAACAGACACAAGCGCTGACAGTCGTAGGTAAGCGAATAAAAGGCGATGATACATATTTTGAGATAAGTCTTGAGGTCAATGATGACTATGACAAATATTCTTCGGTCGGAGTAGTTCTCAGATATGATCCTGACTATATCATCCCCGCCGAATCGTGGGATGAAGGCGCAGGAGCAGCCGATATGTCGGAGAATACAACCTGGGCGACAAGACGCGCTCTGCCGACGCTGGGTCTTGAAACCTGGTCGACGCATACGGCGCTGGCTTATCAGGAGGATACGGCGGCTACAGGTTCAGGCGGCAAGAAGTACGGTTATTTGTACCTGGGCGCCGAGCATCCGCTCACTGTTGAGGGAACATCCGATTCCCCGGCAAGTCCCGACTCGTCAGACTCGTCCGAATCGGATCCTGCTTCTGAGACATCAACCGAACCGGGAACACATCCGGTGGTTGTTGCGAGATTTATGTACAAAACAGATGAAACAGTATCCGGCAAGACAACGAAGGATAATCTGGTAGATGCGTGGATAAACGGTACAAACAATTCCGGCGCGGTACAATCGAAGGGAACAAACTGGGATTATGACTGGACAGCGAATAAGATTTTGACGATTGCCTCGGATGAGGTAGCCGGCAAATCACCCGCGCAGTACCCGTTTGCAATTTATACCCAGGATTATGAGGAAAAAGCGTTTATGCGTACGTGGCCGACGGTAACCCCGACGGTAACACCGGCTCCGGGCGCCCCGACACCGACGCCAATGCCGATAAGCGCATACGCTCCCGAAATAGGCGCCGGCGTAGACCCCGCCAACCACTTAACCCGCAACGATATAATGATTATCACCTGCGAAGGCGAAAGCGCTAAAGCAACCGGTGGTTTGAAACTGAGCGATATTTACGTTATCCTCTTCTTCGACTGGGATGATACACTTATTGGAACACTAACAGCGGGTGTTGGTGAAGATCCAACTGAAGCGGTACACAATTATGTTAAAAGTAAGTTCATACACCCGGAATTACGAGATCTTGATTATGCATCAATGACAGATGCAGAGAAAAAAGAACGGAAAAATAACTATCGAGGCGAATATCCTGAGAATGGACCAGATGCAAGCGATCCACTTGCAAAATCAGGCGCATATGGTGATGGTTCAGCACAGCCGGGTTCTAATTATCCGCTAACCAATAAATTGGATTATTCTTTCGCAGGCAAAAACTTGCTTGATGAAGATCACCCCTATACTTTTGCTTACGGTTGGACGCAAGTACTGCCGTCAACACCGGATTACAGCGATACAACTAAGTACCCCGGTGTACTACCGCAAGTGTTACCAAAAAATATGGAGGATACATTCACAGCACGAGATCCGCGATTGACAAGTCAACCATATGGATGGAAACCTGAATTGGATGCATCGGGCAACCTTGTAAATGCTACTGATAAAATTCCAACTTGGACAGCATGTGATTTTAGTAAAATTACACAGGACGATCTCAAAGAAAGTGACGGCAACTTATATGTTAAAGCAGTATATACTGATTGCGAATGGTTAGGTAGGGACAACAG
>JAFQYK010000368.1 GCA_017406485.1 Clostridia bacterium | reverse complement strand
CGCGCGTGAGCAGCAATCTGTTCCACTCAAATGAGCGTGATATGTTTATTGAGGTGACGCACGGACCGCATATTGTGGATAACAACATCTTCGCTTCGGAGCATAATTTCTGCAACGCGGCTCAGGGCGGCGCGTATGTACATAATTTGTTTGCAGGCTCGACAAAGCAGTATCAGGTTTTGGAGCGTTCAACGCCTTATCATCTTCCCCATTCAACCGAGGTTATGGGTACGGCGGCTACCTACAGCTATGACGATAGAATTTTGGGTAACATTTTCGGGTTTAGCTCCGAAAGTAAGGACGGTCGAACCACCTGCGGCACGCACGCGTATAACGGCTGCCCTGTTTCTATAGAGGAGTACATCGCGCGTGCGACAGAAAGCGGCAGAGGGGATATTGAGAAATATCTGCCGGTTAAGCAGTGCGCGTATATTGATGGCAACTGCTATCTCGGCGGTGCGGAGGGGTTTGAAAGAGAGGAAAACAGCCTTGCAAGCGCAGATAAGGCAGAGATTAAAATTTCTGAGGAAGCGGACGGCGTTTATCTTGAAATTACGCTGCCGGACGACTTTAATAAGTTCAATGTGCCGGTTATTAAATCGTACTCGCTTGAAATTCCTCGTATAACAGAAGCTCCCTATGAAGCGGCGGACGGAAGTGAGATTGTGTTTGACACCGATCATAACGGAAATATACGCGAAAATACTGCTTTTGCAGGTCCGCTGCAAGCTCTGAAATCGGGATACAACAAGGTTAAGGTTTGGGGATGATGGCTTGTGAATAAGGATAAAAGTATTTTAGCCGGTAACGTGTATAAGGCGCTTGTGGTGCTTGCGGTTCCGATTATGCTGAATAACCTCCTGCAGACGGTCTACAACCTCACCGACACCTTTTGGCTCGGGCGGCTCGGCGCGGAGCATATGGCGGCTATAACGCTCGTTTCACCGCTGCAGAGCTTTATAACAAGCTTTGGCGGCGGTCTTACGGCAGGCGGTACGGTTATACTGTCGCACGATTTCGGCGCTGGTCACAAGGATAAATGCCGACACACGGCAAATCAGATATTTATACTGATGATGGCGTTTTCGGTTTTGGCGGCGGCGATTTTGTTTTTCGGCTGCAGCCCGATACTCCGAGGTATGGGCGCGGAGGGCAATGTGTTCACCTACGCGGCACAGTATCAGCGCATTATGGCGGCGGATATACCGCTTATCTATATGACAAGCCTTTACAATATCGTGCATAACGCAGCAGGCAAAACAGGCAAGCCGCTTGCGCTGAACCTTATCGGTATTATTGTGAATATGGTTCTTGACCCGCTGTTTATAGTGGTGTTCGGCTGGGGCGCGTCCGGTGCGGCGCTTGCGACGGTGCTTGCAAAGCTGCCGTGTGCGGTAATAGCAATGTCGCTTCTTACATGCAAAAAAGCGGATATAAGGATTATGCCGTTTAAGGTGAAGCCGGATATTAAAACTATCGGTTCAATCGCAAAGGTCGGCTTCCCTATGGCTATCGGCAATTCGGCTATGCAGTTCGGATTTGTGCTTATGAGCAAAAGCGTTATGGCATACGGTACAACGGCTGTCGCGGCTTACGGCATAGGCAACAAGATAAACGGACTTGTTTCAACGCCGTCAAGCGCGATGTCTAACGCGGTTTCGATTATGTCCGGTCAGTCCAAGGGCGCGAATATGCGCGAGAGAGGAATATCCGCTATGAGGGCAGGCATTATAATGATGGTCGCGCTGCTGGCGGTTACGGGCTTTGTAATCTCGCGCGTACCGGTGGCAACGGCGCTTGCTGAGTTTTTCTCATCGGATAAGACGGTCATACCCGATACGGTAAACTTCCTCGGTGTTATGGCGGCTATGGCGTGGACAAACGGCGTTTACGACTCGGCAAAGGGTTATCTTAATGGTCAGGGACGCACTGTTTCAACCGTTACTATAAACGCATTAAGGATTTGGGCGTTCAGATTTGCGATACTGTTTATATGCCAGCATTTGATAGGTATGGGCGTAGAAAGCATTTGGTACGCGGTTACGTATTCAAACGCGGTTGCGTCGGTTGTGATGGGCGTTTATGCAGTGATTGCGATACGGATTGACGGCAGGAAACAGACAGCCTAAAAGACATCAAAAAACAAGCTTTCCAAATGGAAAATGGAAAGCTTGTTTTTGTATGCTTAATTATTCAGCTGTAAGCTGGGCATATGTTTTTGTATAGCTTGTGAGTGCGTTTGCAGCAAGGCCGAATGCCTTTTCAATAGCTCTTGCATACTCGCCTACCGTGATTGTCTGGGTGGGCTTGAAGAGGTTTTCGGTATCCTTATGAAGCAGACCGAGCTGCAGTGCTTTCTCTATGTTGTTTCTGTAATAGTAATTTGCTTCTGCCTGTTTTGTTGCTCCCGGAACAACGTCAACCGCGCTTACATCGCTTGCCATTTCGGGGAATACGGCTGACCAGTCGTGATTTGCGCTTGCAGCCGCTGTCTGAACATCGCTTCTCATAAGTCCGACAAGAGCCGTCATAATAGCCTTGTCAGTGTATGTGTCTTCTGTCGCAACGGACTGATCATATATGCTCTGGAGTATAATTCGGCTGAACTGCTTTGCTGCTGCTTCCTTGTAGTGTGTGCCGTCACCCTTTGCGCCGTTTGCGGCGTTATTTGCCGGTGTTTCGCCGGCTTCGATGTTGTTATAGATATACGCCACTTCTTTACCGTCAAGCTTGTCGTAATAAGCCTTTGCGCCTGTGTAAAGCTCGGCAAGACCAACGCCGCTGTCTGACGCAGCCTTTGCACGCATATTCGCGGGCGAGTCGGGATTAAAGCCGTTTGGCTTGGTTTCGCTCTCTGTATATACTCCGGTTGAGCCGTTTACTCTCGGCATAGCCGTAACGAGAACCGGTGTCATACCGCGCGCCTTAATTGCCGCAACATACATATCGAGCCACTTGTTATAGTTCGCGTTGTTTGCCGCAAGGCCATCTTTTACACTTCCGGCACCGCGTGAAAATCTGTTTGTGCTTATCGTTTCATCATTGTGAGCCGAGTGAATGAATACATAGTCACCGCTCTTACCTGTTGCGAGTATCTCGTTGAAGCGTCCCTCGCAGTAGTTACTCTTCATAGCGCGTCCGCCCATTGAGTAGTTTACAACGTTTACCTTATCCTTGTCAAAGTAGTTGCCGAGCGTCTGGCCCCACGCGCTGATTGTTTCGTTAAAGGTGTAGGTTTTCTGTGTTGAGTCACCGATTATATGAATTGTCGGCTTGTCGCCTGCCGGAGTAACAGCTATCGGCGTAATCGTTATCGACTTAACGCCTACTGTTTTTGTTGCTGATGCTGTTGCAAGAGATGTCGGCTCAATTTCTATTTCGATAAAGCTCTCGCCTGTTCCGAAATCATATGTCCAAGTGCTGCCTGACCATGTTGCATATGATGTTCTCGGTACTTCACCTGCGTTATCCCAGTTCTTTGTACCTGTGAGGTTGCCTGAGTTCATACCTGTCGGAGCTACGCGAGTGTCGCTTTGTGTACCGTCTACGGTAACCTCAAGGCGGTAAAGACCGGGTGCGCCTGTATCTACGCGGTAGATAAGTCCGCCGTAATTGTAGCTGTCGCCGTCATCGTTGCTCTTTTTAGCTGTGAGGTATGCGCCGTCGCTTTCGGTAACCTTTGCACCGTCTGTTGCATCAATCGTTATGCTGCTTACGGGAGCGACCTCTCTTTCACTGCCCGAGGGCATTATCGCGCTTGACTTTGCAACAAAGCCCTTGCCGTTTTCCGCTGTGTAAACGGGAACCTCGGACAAAGCAGTAAAATCAACAGTAATCGCATCATTTGACATAAGATTAAACTCTGCATTATCGGTATTTGCCGTTGCTTCTTCATCAGCAGATGCAAGATTTACTGACGCTGTTTGTACCGAAGCAGGTGTTACGTTATTTGTGAACACCGTTGACTGTGCCGTGCTGTTCGGAGCCGCTATCGCTGCCGCTGCCTGCGGTGCAAAGCCCGCGGGTATCTTTTGGCTTGCCTTACCGGGATCCTGTGTGAGTGACCACGCGAATACAAGCGACTTGGCAGCTTTCGCGCGTGTTACCTCTGCGTCAGGTTCAAGCTCAGTGCCGTTTGCAGCGGAGCTTCTCGCTATGCCCGTTTCGGTTCTTATAAGACCGAGGTTGTATGCCGCCTTAACCTTTGCGTAAAGCGAATCGTCAAGGTCGTTCTTATCTGTTAATGCGCCCCAGCCGGTAAGCGGAGTGTAGGGCGTACCCTCGTATGTAAGGTTCGGGTCGTAATTCGGGTCGTCGGGCGACGGAACGCCGCCGTTCTGCGCGATGTACTTTGCCATATTGGTCTTTGTATCGGCCGATGCAAGATTGTAAGCGTCATAGAGTATCGCTCCCATTACCTCGCGCGTCAGTGCCGCGTCAGATGCTACCGCTGTGTTCTCAACCAGCGCCGGCTCTGCCTCCAATGTAGCGCTTACGGTTGTGTCCGCGTTTACTGTGAAGGTGTATTCCCTGCCTGTGTGCTTTTCTCCGTCAACGGTTATACCGTCTACAACATAGTTTGCAGCGGGTACTACAGCAGCTCTTACCGTGTCGCCCTTGTCAACAACAAGCGAGGTTGTGCTCTGGGGGTAATCGGTTGACTCGTATTTTACGCCGAAAAGCCTGCCTGTACCGCCGTTTGTATAAAGCTCATAGCTCTTGCCGGCTTTTACGTCAAAGGTTACTGCTGCATATTGATTAGCCTGTGTTGTTCCAGCTACAGTTGTGTTATTTATATATTTTGTAGCTGTAGTATTATCTGTTTTGTTTTCGCAGGTGATAAGCTTGTGGTCAACAAACATCAGATACATCGTCAATACACCATCGGCTTTTGCGGCATATTTAATTTGTTTTGTTCCGTTGTTGCGAATTTCAAAATAATTTGTGCTCACATTACTGTTATCCGCGAACACACCACTATTGTCCGTTTTATTGTTTTCTATAAGCGCCGGCGCTGTCAAGGTGTAGTAGTCGTTATCAGCAAGCTGCTGATTTGCGGTTACTCCGGCCGGAATATCAGCCGTTGATGAATGGAACTTACTCTCGTTATAAACTGTTACAGTACCGCCTGTTGGCTGAGTGACCGTTACGGTAACGGTGTCGTCCGGTTCCTCAGGCGGCTGCGGTTCCCCTGATGTGGCCGCTGTCACAGCCTTGGCTTCACATACAGGCTCCATTTCTTCAAGTGAATTCCATACCATAACCTTATCCGCCTCTATGCCGTTTATTGTGATTACGCCTGTTTCAGCGTCGGCAGTGTTAACGTTTGCTGTCTTAACACTGTCAACCGCTGCGCCATTGTACTTTACAGCGATTACAACGCCGCTTTCGATATTGGCAAGCGTTACATATGTATTGCCGTCTTTTTTCTCTGCTGTCTTTATCTCAGGGTCTGTGGACGGCTCCGGATCATCCGGCTTCGGGTCGTCCGGTTCGGTTGATGCTACATAGTGCGGAGGTGTCCATGTGCCGCCGAAGTAATCCTCGGGCTTCATTTCCGTGTAGTTATTTGCAGTCATTGTGCCGTTGGGGTTATAGGCGGTTCCCGATACGTCAACGGCAACGCCGGTCTTGTCGGTAACATTATTGACGAAGAGTG
>JAFQYK010000367.1 GCA_017406485.1 Clostridia bacterium | reverse complement strand
GGCGCGATACGGTTTATACCGACATCAATCACAACCGCGCCTTTCTTAATCATATCGCCCTTAATAAACTCGGGAATACCTACAGCCGCGACAAGTATATCCGCATTTTTTGTCTTTTCGGCAAGGTTTTGCGTCTTACTATGGCAAATTGTTACAGTACCGTTTTGGTGCAGCAAAAGCATAGCCTGAGGCTTGCCTACGATATTGCTTCTTCCGACAATAACGCACTCCTTACCGGCAACATCTATTCCGCTTTCCTTTATAAGCTCCATAACGCCGGCGGGTGTACACGGTACAAAGTCATAATTGCCGACCATAATCTTACCTACATTTACAGGGTGGAACGCGTCAACATCCTTTTTCGGGTCAATCGCGTTAATAACTGCCTTTTCATCAATGTGCTTGGGTACGGGGAGCTGAACGAGTATACCCGAAATGCTTTCTTTACGGTTAAGTTCATCAATCAGCTTTAAAAGTTCCTCCTGCGTTGTTTCCTCCGGCAGCGCATATTTTTCACTGTAAATACCGCATTCCTCGCACGCACGCTCCTTATTCCTTACATAAACCTGACTTGCCGGATCCTCACCTACGATGATTACCGCCAGACCGGGATTTATTCCTTGTTTTTTGAGTTCCTCTACCTCTGTTCGGAGTTCGCCCTTTATTCTTGCCGAAACTTCCTTTCCCAATAGCAGCTTTGCCATTTTCCTTCCTCCTTGTATTTTCATTTAATATATTTCCCTGCGGGGGTCGCGTATGGCCTTTAGGCCTGAGCAGACATCGTTGCTGATAGCCTATTAAATCTGTCCTTCCTGCCTTAGTTAAAGCCTCGTAAACCAGCTTGTAGTTATCGGGGTTACGATACTGCAAAAGCGCGCGCTGCATAGCCTTTTCGTGCGCCGTTTTCGGTACAAACACCTTTTTCATTGTGAACGGGTCAAGCTCTGTATAGAACATACACGTTGATATTGTACCCGGTGTAGGGTAAAAATCCTGTACCTGCTGCGGATTTATGTTATGCTCATTAAGATACTGCGCGAGTTTTATCGCGTCGTGCAGCGTACTTCCGGGGTGGCTTGACATCAGATAGGGAACAAGATACTGTTTTTTGCCAATCTTATTGTTTATCTCATAGAACTTGTCCGAAAAACGGTTAAATACACTGTTTTCAGGCTTTCCCATATACTTTAAAACATTATCGCTGACGTGCTCCGGCGCAACCTTTAACTGTCCCGAAACGTGATGCTTGCAGAGATCATAGAAGAAATCCTCGTTTTTATCGTTTATCAGGTAGTCAAAGCGGATACCGCTGCGGATAAACACCTTTTTAACGCCCTTTATCTGTCGTAATTTACGCAATAGGTTAAGATATTTCCTGTGACTTATCTTCATATTATCACAAGGCTTTGGATAAAGGCACTGCTTGTTTTTGCACGCGCCCACCTTTAGCTGCTTATCGCATGCAGGACCTCGGAAGTTAGCCGTAGGACCGCCTACGTCGTGTATATAGCCCTTGAAGTCGGGCATTTTAGTCATCTCTGTTGCTTCTTTTATAAGGCTTTCGTCGCTTCTTGAAGTTACTATTCTGCCTTGGTGAAACGCTAAAGCGCAGAAGTTACAGCTACCGAAGCACCCACGGTTTGCCGCAAGAGAGAATTTTACCTCACTTATCGCCGGTATACCGCCCGCCGCTTCATACATAGGGTGATACGCCTTCATATAAGGCAGGTCATAGACCTCGTCAAGCTCCTCCGTCATTAAAGGCTCCATCGGCGGATTTTGTATAAGATACCTGTTACCGTGCTTTTGCACCAGCGTTTTACCGGTATATGGGTTCTGCTCATAATACTGCTCCCGGCAGGAAATCGCATACTTTTCTTTGCTTTCCGTGCATTCTTCGTAGCTTGGGAGTAAAACAGAGTTTTCCTCGTCATATTCCGCCGCCATATAGCACGTACCCTTTATATATGTTATATCGTGTACGCTCATACCGCTGTCTAAGCAGTCGGCAATTTCGACAATCTGCTTTTCGCCCATACCGTACATCAAAAGGTCAGCCTTACTGTCAAGAAGAATTGAACGGCGGATTTTATCGCTCCAGTAATCATAATGCGCGAAACGCCTCAAACTTGCCTCGACGCCGCCAATCAGAACCGGCATATCCTTACCGAACGCATGTTTTGCAAGATTTGTATATACAATAGTCGCCCTGTCCGGACGCATACCCCACTTGCCGCCCGGAGCATACATATCGTCGTGACGGCGTTTTTTTGCGGCGGTGTAGTGGTTTACCATACTGTCAATATTACCTGCACTCACAAGCACCGCAAGGCGCGGACGACCCATTTTAATAATATCGTCCGTCGTATGCCAGTCGGGGAGAGCGACGATGCCGACCTTATATCCGTGGCTTTCAAGGACGCGCGAAATAATCGCATGACCGAAACTCGGGTGGTCAACGTACGCGTCACCGACTATATACAGAAAGTCAAGCTCATCCCAGCCGCGTTTATTCATATCGTCGCGGCAAACAGGGAGAAAATCATTCATCGAAGTCATCCTCGTTGCCCTCGTCATCACTGCCGCCGCCTAAAGCTAAATCAGCGTGGCTCACAAGCACATCGCGCGGCTTTGAACCGTTTGCGCCGGAAATAATACCGCGCGCCTCCATCTGGTCTATAATACGTCCCGCGCGGCTGTAACCGACGCCAAGCCTGCGCTGAACCATTGAAGTTGATATTTTGCCCAAATCAATAGCGAGCTCAATAGCGTCTTTTAAAAGCGGGTCGCCGTCATCGGGGGCATCGGGAGTAACGCCGTTTTCGCCTGTCGCGTGACGCTCAATTTCCTCCATCAAGTCCTCGCTGTAATGCGTTTCACCTACGTTGCTTTTAATAAACTCAAGAACCTTTTCAATTTCCTGGTCGCTTACAAACGCGCCCTGAACTCGTGTAGCTGTTCTCGCGCCTGACGGATGATAAAGCATATCACCCATACCGAGAAGTTTTTCCGCGCCGCCGCGGTCAAGTATTGTACGGCTGTCCACCTGGCTTGATACGGCAAACGCAATTCTTGAAGGCACGTTAGCCTTGATAAGACCTGTTATAACGTCAACACTCGGACGCTGCGTAGCTATGATAAGGTGAATACCGGCAGCTCTTGCAAGCTGGGTTAGACGAACAATATAGTCCTCAACCTCTTTAGCCGCAACCATCATCAAATCCGCAAGCTCGTCTATAATAACAACAAGCTGCGGTATCTTTTCGCCTCCGGTGCTTTCCATCAGCTTGTTGTAACTTTCAAGTTTTCGAACACCTGTATCTTTAAACAGTTCGTAGCGGCGCATCATTTCTGTAACCGCCCAATTCAGCGCGCCCGCAGCCTTCTTTGCGTCGGTTATAACCGGCACGCGCAGATGGGGAATACCGTTGTAGACGCCGAGTTCAACAACCTTTGGGTCGACCATTATAAGATTAACCTCGTCAGGCTTTGATTTATACAAAAGACTCATAATAATCGTATTTATACACACACTCTTACCGGAACCTGTCGCGCCTGCAATAAGCACATGCGGCATCTTTGCAATATCGCCTATAACAACGTTTCCGCCTATATCCTTGCCGAGTACAACTGTCAGCTTGGATTTTGCGTTTCTGAATTCGTCTGTTTCCAAAAGCTCGCGTATATTTACCGCGCTTACCTTGTTGTTCGGAATTTCAACGCCTACGGCCGCCTTGCCGGGAACCGGCGCAACAAGAACGGTTGAAACTGCAAGATTAAGCGCAATATCATCAGCCAATCCGACTATTTTGCTTAGTTTTGTACCGGTTTCAGGCTGTATCTCATATCTTGTGACTGTCGGGCCTTGTGTGACCTGAACAAGCTTTGCCTTAACTCCAAAATCGTCAAGCACAGATATAAGCTTTTCAGCGGTTCTTCTCATTTCCTCGCGTTTATCGCCCGGAATGGCTTTTGCTGCGGCAAGTAAGTTGAGCGGTGGAGTAACATATTCAATCACCGGTTGTTCCGGAGCTTTGTCAAATTCCTTGTTAAACGCCTCTTTTTCTTTGTCCGAAAGACTGTCAACCTTCTTTGGCTTGTCCTTTGCCTTTTGTCCGCTCTCGTCCGCTATGTCCGCTGCGGCAGATTCAGATGTTTTTTCGTCCTGCGGAGCGGGCTGCGCGGCTTTTTTGTCCTCACGTTCCATTTTTGAGAATATATCATCTATGCCGTCCGAGTAGGTGCTGGC
>JAFQYK010000043.1 GCA_017406485.1 Clostridia bacterium | reverse complement strand
GCCAAAAGCTCCGCCTGGTTGTAGCCGCGCTCTTTAAGGCGCTTTTCGTGAAGCGGTACGGGGATTATCATATCCACGTCCTGCCATATGTCAAACGACATAAGATAATCCTTCATCATTTCGCTGAGCAGCGGCGCGTAAGCGTGGCAGCCTTTGAATTTGTAGTCGAGTATAACGCTTCTCAAAGGCTCCCTGTACTCAAACGGAGTCAGAAGAAACGCGGTGTCGCGCTTGCCGGGAAACGGCTGCATACGCGCATTTTCTCCGACGATTTTACAGCACTCTTTGCAAATACCGATGTCGCCGCGTTTTATATATTCGTCGCCTGCGCGCTTTCGCTCATCGCAGAAAACGCATATAAAATGTTTGTTAAATAGTTTTAATGCCATTTCTTTTTCGGACACCTTCCGTCCGCAAGCCTTGCGCGTACCTGCATAACGCAGCCGCATACCGAGCAGGTTGAGCCGTACAGAAAGCTCTCGCACTCTCCGCATACCCCAAACCGCTCTGCATACACCTCGCTGCTTACAAGCCGTACGGAGCGCATAGCCTTAACCTCGTTTACCATTTTTTCAATATCCGCCTCAGATAAAACGGTTTTAATACCACACCTTTTGCACTTCGCCATTACTTTAGCGTAATAACAACCGCGCTCTTTGCAGGAAGCGTAAACGTAAGTTTACCGTCTGCAAGACCTACATCAAAAGCCATCGGCTTAACCTTATCCGGTTCGTCAAAAGTGTTGCGGTCGTTCATTTCGCCGGTTATAATCTGCGCGCTTGCCGAGGTGACGGCGGCGTTTATGCTAAGCTCAATTTTCTCGTCCTCGGTTACGCTTGTGTTGCAGGCGGAAATCGTAATAACGCCGTTCTTTTCCGAAGCCGACATACTTATCTTTGCCGCCTTGCCGTTCGGTGTGTCATATAGCTTTTCGTCATATTCAAGCGCGAGCCTTTCACCGTCCATATGCGGCTTCATCATCTTAAACAGGTGATATGTCGGTGTGAGCACCATTTTGTCGCCCTCGGTAAGTATCATAGCCTGCAGAACGTTTATCATCTGCGCTATATTCGCCATAAACACGCGGTCGTTGTTTTCATGGAAGATGTGAAGTATCATCATACCCGAAACAACATCGCGTATCGTGTTCTGCTGATACAGAAATCCGGGGTTTGTGCCGGGCATAACGTTGAACCAGTTGCCCCACTCGTCAACGATAAGGGCAATTTTATTGTCGGGGTCGTTCTTTTCCATAACGGCGCGGTGCGCGTCAATCGTTTCCTTCATCAGATACGCGCTTGCCATATTGCATTGCCACGCGTTTTCGTCAAAATTAACCGAGTCGCCCTTGTTGTTCCAGTTCATTTCAAAGCTATAATTGTGCAGAGAAATCGCCTTCATTCTGTTTCCGACGTTCTGCATTACAACGTCAGTCCAGTTGGTATCCTTCCTGTCCGCGCCGCAGGCGATTTTATAAAGTGGCTCCTCGCCGTAGTCCTTTAAATACGTGCTATACTGTCTGAAAAGGTCAGAGTAATACTCCGGCCGCATACCGCCGCCGCAGCCCCAAGCCTCGTTGCCTATGCCGAAAAATTTTAGCTTCCACGGCTTATCACGTCCGTTTTTGCGGCGTTCGTTTGCAAGGGGAGAATTGCCGTCAAACGTCATATACTCAACCCAGTCGCGCATTTCGCGGACAGTGCCGCTGCCGACGTTGCCGCATATATACGGCTCGGTGCCTAATTGCTCGCAAAGCTCAAAAAACTCGTGCGTGCCGAAGTGGTTGTTTTCAACCACGCCGCCCCAGTTGGTGTTTACCATATACGGGCGGCTTTCCTTGTCGCCTATGCCGTCGCGCCAGTGGTAATCATCCGCAAAACAGCCGCCCGGCCAGCGCAAGACGGGTATTTCAAGCTCTCTGAGCGCATTCACAACGTCACAGCGCATACCGTTTTTGTTCGGCACAGAGTCATCCTCAACATACACGCCCTCATAAATGCAGCGGCCCAAATGCTCCGCAAACTGACCGTATATGTATTTGCTGATTTTTCCCTTCTTGTTTTGGGTATCAAGTACAGCTTTCATATGTAAAGTTCCTTTCAAATAATAGTATAATCCCATTTTATCATACTCGGACAGTTTTGCAATATATGTAATTAAATTGTTAAAAAACATTTGAAATATTTTTTTGGGTATTATATAATAGTATATATCGAACAAAGAAAGGACGAAAGATATGAAACACATTTTCAGAAAAATTACAGCCGTATCCGTAACGGCTGCAATGACT
>JAFQYK010000366.1 GCA_017406485.1 Clostridia bacterium | reverse complement strand
TGAAATGACTGCGGAAATGACGCTTAGCGGTACAGGTTATGAAAAACTGTATATGGGCAAGGGTTCTGACGCAAAGAACGCGCCGGACAGCGAGTTTATCTATTACAAAGAAGACGCTGACGGAAAATATACCTATACCGTTCCGGTTGCCGCGCTCGACAGTGAAACCGACTGCGCGGCGTACAGCATACGCAGGCAGGAGTGGTATGATAGAACTCTTGTTTTTGAGTCCTCCTCCCTTCCGGACGGCGCGGTAAAAAAGAACCTTCCGGTTTTGTGGATTGTTCTCGGAGGCGCGGCAGTCCTGGCTGCGGCAGTGATTATTCTTGTGGTACGCAGTAAAAAATCCTGACTTTGTACCCGTTTCTTTCAAAGAAAATTTGTCATAAATACTAATAAAACTATAGACTTTTTTAATACATTAGTGTATAATAGATATATTAAATTGAATTTGAAAGGAAGGTAAAAAAATGAGTGTGGGTAATGTAATCGTAGGTCAGTCGGGAGGCCCGACATCGGTCATCAATTCAAGCCTTGCCGGTGTTTTTCAGACAGCGCGCGACAGGGGCGCGGGCATTATATATGGTATGAAAAACGGTATTGCGGGTTTTTTGGAGGACCGTTACATAGATATGTCACAGCACATAAAAACCGACTTACATATTGAGCTTCTGAAAAGAACTCCCTCGGCTTATCTCGGCTCGTGCCGCTTTAAGCTGCCGGAGATTGAGGAAAACGAAGCTGTGTACTCAAAAATTTTCCAGAAGCTTAACAATCTTGAAATCAAGTATTTCTTCTACATCGGCGGTAACGACTCAATGGACACAATAAAGAAGCTCTCCGAATACGGCGCGCGCGAGGGCAGCGACATCCGTTTTATGGGCGTGCCTAAAACCATCGACAATGACCTTGCCGAAACAGACCACACTCCCGGTTACGGCAGCGCGGCAAAGTTTATCGCGACAAGTATGAAGGAGATTATAAAGGACGCAAATGTTTACGGCAATCAGAATATCCACATTGTTGAAATTATGGGACGTAACGCAGGCTGGCTGGCGGCTTCGGCGGCGCTTGCAAAACGCGAGGACTGCATCGGTCCCGACCTCATTTACCTTCCCGAACTCGCTTTTGATATTGACAAATTTTTAAAGAAGGTAGGCGAGCTTCGCAAGGAAAAGAAATCTATCGTTGTTGCCGTGAGCGAGGGTCTGAAGCTCAAGGACGGAACGTATGTCTGCGAACAGATTTCCTCGCAGGCGAAGTTTACGGACTCCTTTGGTCATATGACTCTGGGCGGTACGGCGCAATATCTGGCAAATCTTATAACCGCGGAATACGGCTGCAAGTCACGCGCGATTGATCTCAGCATCCTGCAGCGCTGCTCATCGCATATCGTTTCGAGAGTTGATATTACCGAGGCGTTTGTTGCCGGCGGTCACGCTGTTGAAGCGGCGTTCCGTGGCGAAACAGCCAAGATGATTATATTTAACCGCGTAACCAACAACCC
>JAFQYK010000365.1 GCA_017406485.1 Clostridia bacterium | reverse complement strand
ATATATGTTACAAATTCCTTAATGCCGCCCTCCGCGTGAAGCGTTACCGTTTCGGGGTTTTCAACGCGGTAGTCTGTGAGAAGAATTTTAACGCCCTTATTGAGAAACGCCTGTTCGCGCAAACGCTTCAAAAGCGTGTCATAATCAAATTCAAGCACCTCAAAAATCTCCGGATCGGGCTTAAAGGTTATCTTTGTACCCGTCTTGTCGGTGTCGCCTATGACCTTTAGCTTGCAGGTCGGTGTGCCGCGCTCGTAGCTCTGATAGTGTATATGCTCGCCGTCAGAAACTTCTACCTCCAGCTTTTCGGAAAGCGCGTTAACAACAGACGAACCAACGCCGTGCAGACCGCCTGATACTTTATATCCGCCGCCGCCGAACTTACCGCCTGCGTGGAGTATCGTAAGAACGACCTCAACCGTAGGAATACCCTGCTGCGGGTGGATACCTACGGGGATACCGCGGCCGTTGTCGGTTACGGTAACTGAATTGTCGGGGTTGATGTCAACCTTGATTTCCGAGCAGTATCCGGCAAGCGCCTCGTCAATGGAGTTGTCCACAATCTCGTATACGAGGTGGTGAAGTCCTGCCGCGGAGGTGGAGCCGATGTACATACCGGGACGCTTTCTTACCGCTTCAAGACCCTCTAAGACCTGTATTTGGTTTTCGTCATAAGTGGTTTCAACCTTGTTTTCGTTTTCACTCATTTGTTTATATCTCCTTGTCTTATTTTACTCTGTTTGCTAAAATTTTTGACGAAACGGAGGAAATTAAAACCTCAGTTTTACCGTCCGTATTCGTCACAACAAACGACTTTGGTAAATCGTCCGTCTGATTTATAATCAGACCGTTTTTCTCGGCTTTGGGGAGAAAGGTTCGTCCAAGCCGTGATACGGTCGTGTTATCCATATCAAATATTCCTATTATGTCCTTGTCACGGACAACTGCGTTTTCCTCAATTCTGATATACATTAAATCACCGCTCCGTTTTTTATGTGTATCAATTTTGTATTGTCTGTGCTGTACTTTAAATCAGTGTCGGTGGACGTTATTAAAACCTGCCTTCCGCGTATCCTTTCGGATAAATAGCCGCGCCTGTGCGCGTCAAGCTCGCTCATTATGTCGTCTAAAAGCAGCACGGGATACTCATTTTTTGTGTTCTCGATATAGTCAGCCTGCGCGATTTTCATTGATAAAGCCGCTGTTCTCTGCTGCCCTTGTGACGCGTAGAGCCGCGCTTCCTTGCCGTTTACCGATATGGTCAGATCGTCGCGCTGCACACCGACCTGCGCTGTGGCAAATTCTATCTCGCGGCGCTGGTTTTTTTCAAAATACCTGTAAATCGTGTCCTTATCCCACGCGTCGCATTTAGTTCCGGGGGCATAGGAGATTTTTAGCATTTCCTTTGAAATCTCGCTCTGTATTTTAGCGGAATAATCGTCAATCAGCTTTATAAACTCAGTGCGGTATTTTATTATTTTTTCCGCCTCCGCCGCAAGCTGTTCGTTCCACACCGATAACATTGTATCGGATTTTACGCCCTTAGCCCGAAGCGTCTTTAAAAGGCTGCTCTTTTGCCCCAATGCCTTATGGTAATCAATAAGGCTTGTTAAGTAACCGGGGTAAAGCTGGCTGACGGACGAGTCAATAAATCTGCGCCTTGCGCCGGGTGAGCCTTTTACAAGGTCTAAATCCTCAGGCGAGAACATAACGACATTCAGGTAATTCATAAGTTTGCTGAGGCGCGTTATCTGCACGCCGTTTATTTTGATGTTCTTTTTACCGTTTTTTATAAGCTGAAAAATTGCCTTGTAGTCACGCTCATTGTCGTGAAATTCAAGACCGAGCCTTGCAAAATCGCTGCCGAAGCGGATAAGCTCACGGTCTGTTTTTGCCCTTTGGCTTCTGCCCTGAGAAAATATATAAACGGCTTCAAGTATGTTGGTTTTGCCCTGCGCGTTGTCGCCGTATATAACATTTGTGTGCGGAGAAAACTCTATTTTCTCCTTTTCATAGTTACGGAAATTCGTAAGCTGTAGGGAAGAAATATGCATTATCCGCCCTCCACCGTAATTTCCGCTGTGCCGTCCTCAAACTCGACCGTAACCACATCTCCGCCGCGTATCTTTTTGCCGCGCATTGTGCATATCTCGCCGTTTACGCTGACAATTTCGTCAAGTATCATTTCCTTTGCCATTGCGCCGTGCTCGGCAAGACCGGAGAATTTTAAAAGCTGGTCAAGTTTGATGTATTCGGTTGTGATTGGTATTGTCATCTTTTCCATTTTAGTTTCCTATTCTCGTAACGTTTATAATGCCGTGAAGCTGGACTATCTTCTTTCTTAAAAGCGCCAGATCAGAAGTGTTGCGTATCTCCACGCCAATCTGTATAACCGCAATATCGTCCTTGGTTATGCTTGCGTTGACGGATTTGAAAGGTATTTTGAGCGTTGACAGTATATTTGTGATTTCAAGCAGTATACCGTCGCGGTTATGCGCTTCGACTTTAAGGTTTGCGATGTAAGACGTGCTTCTCTCGCTGTCCCACATTACCTCAATAAATCTGCCCTTGTCCTCGTCAGACATAACATCGGGGTTCATATTCGGGCAGTCGCGGCGGTGAACGCTCACGCCGCGGCCTTTTGTGATAAAGCCGACTATGTCATCGCCCGCGACAGGGTTACAGCAGCGTGCAAGGCGGACAAGGCAGTTGTCTATATCCTTAACGATTATACCCTTGCTTGACGCGTACCGTTTTGCAGGCTCCGCCTTAACGGTCTTGCTCTCCTCGTTGTAAACGGCTTCAAGCTTTTTCTTCGCTTCAAGCTCGCGGTTTTGCTTCAGCCACTCCTCGCGTAGCCGCATAACAACCTTCTGCGCCGTAAGTCCGCCGTAGCCGACGCTGGCGTAGAGGTCGTCAAGCGTCTGGAAGCCGTAGCGTCTTATAAGTATAGCAAGCCATTCGGGTTTAAATAATTGCTCGTGTGTGTTGCCTAAGCGGCGAAGCTCGCGTTCAATAAGCTCCTTACCGTGTTCAATATTCTCATCGCGGCGTTCGCGCTTGAACCATTGATTTATCTTATTCTTAGCCGTTGACGTGCGGCATAATTTGAGCCAGTCACGGCTCGGACCGTGGGTGTTGGCGGTTAAAATCTCAACAATTTCACCGTTCTGTACCTGATAGTTGTTAGGTACAATCTTGCCGTTTACCTTTGCACCGCTCATTTTATAGCCGACCTGCGAATGTATCGCAAACGCGAAGTCAATAACGGTTGAGCGGGCGGGGAGGGATATAACCTTGCCCTGCGGCGTGAACACAAACACCTCATCCTCAAACAGGTCAAATTTTAAGGTGTTAAAGAAATCGTCTGTATCAATTAAGTTTGTCTGCGTGTCAAGAAGCGTGCGGACCCATTCAAGTTTGGAGTCCATATCGCTTACGCCCGATATACCCTCTTTGTACTTCCAATGGGCAGCGATACCGTTCTCGGCTATGCGGTGCATTTCCCAGGTGCGTATCTGTATCTCAAACGGCGTACCGTTTTCGCCTATAACCGTTGTATGCAGCGACTGATACATATTCGGCTTCGGCATTGCAATGTAGTCCTTAAAGCGCATAGGTACGGGCGTGTAAAGGTCGTGTACCATACCCAGAACCGCGTAGCAGTCAGCAACGGAGTCCACTATGACGCGAACCGCAAACAAATCGTATAATTCGTCAAGCGTCTTGTTCTGCGTATACATCTTGCGGAATATCGAATAAAAATGCTTTGCGCGTCCCGTGACCTGACCTTTAATGCCCATTTCTTCGAGCTTGCCGCGCAGGATTTCCATAATGTCGCTTATGTACCTTTCGCGCTCTTCCTTTTTCTGATTTATGCTCTGTGTGATTTCCTCGTACGCTACCGGGTCAAGGTACTTTAAGGCCAAATCCTCAAGCTCAATCTTTATCTTCGACATACCTAAGCGGTGCGCTAAAGGCGCGTACACGTCAAGCGTTTCCTTTGAAATAAGGAGCTGCTTTGCGCGCGGCATAAAGTTAAGCGTGCGCATATTGTGAAGACGGTCAATGAGCTTTATAATAACGACGCGTATATCCTTTGCCATTGCAAGGAACATTTTGCGGAGGTTCTCAACCTGCTGTTCCTCGCGGGTGTTGTACTGTATCTGCTTGAGGTGAGTTACACCGTCAACGATTTCCGCCACGCTCTTTCCGAACAGCGTTTCAATATCCTCGTAGGTGTAGGGCGTATCCTCGACAACGTCGTGTAATAGCGCAGCCGATATAGCTGTCGCGTCAAGCGAAAGCTGAGACGCGATGTACGCAATCTGTACCGGATGCTCAATGTACGGCGCGCCGCTGCGGCGAAACTGATGTGAGTGCGCGCTCTTTGCAAGGCGGTACGCAATGTAAATCATATCTGTGTTCGCATTCGGACTGTAGCCCTTGACGGTTTCGATTATCTTATCCACAAGAGCGTCCGTGTCATCCGCCTGCTGCGGAATTTTCTCTGGCGCGAGTATTACGGGATTTTCCTTTACTTCCTCCGGCATAACAAAACCTCCTTTCGGTTTTATCTCTTTTTGATGTCTTTAATTATAAGTTGTACACTGTCTGTACCCTGATATGAATTTATATCAATCTGAAAGGCGATGTGTATTGTATCGCCTTTTGCGAGAGTGGCGGCGAATTCGCCCATACCAAAGCCTATACAGTTTAGAAACAGGCCGTTCTTAGCAATTCTGAGCCGCAGATGTTTGTTGTCGGCGCCTACCGCGCTTACTGCCGAAACCTCTGCAGAAGCGATTGCAAAAATCGGTTTTTCATTACACATACCGAACGGCTCCAATCTTGAAATCAGAGCGGCGTTTTCCAGCGTAACCGTCTGCTCGGTTATGGGGCAGTCAATTTCAACCGATGGTATCATATCCTGTTCGGTAAGTATTTCATCGGCATATTTGTTAATCGCCTTTGTAAATTCCTCTATCTCGTTTACGTTTATGTTGAGCCCCGCGGCCACGGCGTGACCGCCGAATTCCGTGAGGTACTTTTCACAATGATTAAGCGCGTCAAACAGGTTGAACGTTTTTATACTTCTGCCCGAGCCTTTGCCGTTTCCGTTCGAGTGGGAAATAAGTATACAGGGCTTGTAGTACATATCGGTAAGGCGCGACGCGACAATTCCTATAACGCCGTGGTGCCAGTCCTCGTGCGCCAATACAATTACCTTTTTCTTTTCAAAATTTACGTCTTTGGCTATCATTTCCAAAGCCTCGTCAAAAATTTCCTTCTCGGTCTGTTGGCGCTCTTTGTTTTCTGCATCAAGCAAAAGCGCGATTTCTCTTGCCCGCGCAGCTTCTTTTGTGAGTAATAGCTCCACCGCTGTTGTCGCCGTGCCTAAGCGTCCCGCCGCGTTAAGGCGCGGCGCTATGGCGAACGCGATTGTTGAGGCGGTAATGGGCTTACCCGCAACGCCGGCGACCTCCATAATGGCGCGAAGCCCTATACGCGTTGGATTTTGCAGCGCGTGAAGTCCTTTGTCAACGATAATTCTGTTTTCGCCCAAAAGCGGTACAACATCCGCTACCGTCCCGAGCGCGGCAAGGTCGATATATTTTTCAAAAACCTCTTTAGTGTTCATCTTCCTGCTT
>JAFQYK010000364.1 GCA_017406485.1 Clostridia bacterium | reverse complement strand
GATAACGCTGACGCGATAAAGGTGACGTACAACGGTGAAGCAATCACGTTTGACGTTCAGCCGGAAATCGTTGACGACAGAGTGCTTGTGCCGATGAGAGCGATTTTTGAAACGCTCGGCGCAAAGGTAAAGTGGGACGGTGACAGCCAGACAATAACCTCAAAGAAAAAGTCAAAGACAATTTCAATGACGATAGGCTCCACCGATATGACAAAGGATGATGAAACCTACACCTTTGACGTTTCCCCGGTAATCGAGGACGGCAGAACACTGGTTCCGTTAAGAGCCATAAGCGAGCTTCTGGGACTCAATGTTGAGTGGAACGCGGACACAAAGACCGTTACGATTGAAAGCAGCGAGGACGACGAGAGCTGGAAGGACAACACAGGCACAATAGAGCTTGCAACTATGAAGGTGACGGGCGAGGGCGTAAGTGCAGAGAATAACGTAATCACAATAACCTCCGGCGGCGACTTCACCTTAACGGGCGTGAGTGACAACGGACAGATTGTGATTGATACCGAGGAAAAAGTTAAACTTCGTCTTTCGGGTATGAGCCTTACAAACCCCACAGGCTCAGCAATTTATGTAAAGAATGCCGATAAGGCGTATATCACTGTTACAGACGGCACTGAAAACACACTTGCAGACGGCGAAACGTACACCTCGGGCGATGAGAACGAAAAAGGTACAATAACAAGCCGCGACAACCTGGAAATCAAGGGCAAGGGCAAGCTCACTATAAATGGAAACTACAAAAACGGTATTGACGCTTCGGACAGTCTTGATATTGAGAACGGCAATATCACAATTACAGCAAAGAATGACGGTATCAATGTAAACGACACGCTGACCGTAACAGACGGTACAATAAATATCACAGCCGAGAGCGACGGTATGCAGGCAGGCGACATAGTTGACGTACAGGGCGGCACAATAAATATCACAACCACAGGCGACGTACCTGCTTCTACAAACAACGGCTTCGGCGGAATGGGCAGAGGTATGCAGCAGACGCAGACCGCTACAGAGGACACAAGCTCGGACGTTACAAGCAAGGGCATAAAGGCTGACTGGCTTATAGATATTTCAGGCGGTACGGTAAATCTTACAACGACAGACCACGCTATCCACTGCGCTTCTGATATAGAAATTTCGGGCGGTGACATCACAATAGCGTCGGACAACAAGGGTATATCAGCACACGAGGATCTTACAATAAACGGCGGCAGCATTGATATAACCAAGTCAAGCGAAGGTATTGAGTCGAAGGCGATAATGACAATAAACGACGGTGATATAAGCGTTATTGCAAGTGATGACGGCCTTAACGCCGGAGGCAGCGGTGACACATTCGGCGGCGGAATGGGCGGCAACCCGATGGGCGGTATGAGTTTTGGCACGCAGGACGGTCAGACGGACGCTTCATCAGATGGCACGCAGCAGCAGAATATGGGTATGCGCGGCGGCAGAGGTATGAGAGGCAATATGAACGGACAGCAGGGAATGACACCGCCGGAGATGAACGGCGAAATGCCGCAGGATATGCAGGGCGGAATGATGCCGCCGGAAATGAACAGCGAAATCTCAACCGAAATGCAGCAGGGCGGCAGAGGTATGAGAGGTAATATGAACGGACAGCAAGGAATGACGCCGCCGGAGATGAACGGTGAAATGCCTTCGGGTATGCAGCAGATGACACCTCCGGATATGCAGTCCGGTGACACAGAGAACCAGACGCAGCAGGGACGCGGCGGCTTCGGCGGAATGGGCGGCGGTATAAGCCGCGACAGTGACACCGTAAGCGCCGAGCATCATATACAGATAAACGGCGGCACAGTTTATATAAACGCAATGGGTGACGGTATTGACTCAAACGGTTCAATCGTAATTGACGGCGGCACTGTAACGGTTGACGGTACAACCAACGGCGGCAACAGCGCGCTTGATCACGACGGCACAATGAAGGTAAACGGCGGAACGCTTATAGCCGTAAGCGCATTGGGAATGGTAGAGGCTCCGGGCAGCTATTCAGAGCAGAATGTTCTTAATTACAGCTTGTCAGAAAGCGTTTCGGCAGGTACCGAAATAAGCGTAAAGAATTCAAGCGGCAAGACGATTGTTACACATAAGAGCGCAAACGCGTACCAGTCCTTCATATACTCCTCCGATGAGCTTGTGACGGGCGAAACGTATACAATCTATGTAGGCGGTGAGGAAAAGGACAGCTTCACTGTATCGGATACAATAACAACGGTTGGCACATCAACAGGCACAATGGGAGGACGCGGCGCGATGGGCGGACAAAGAGGAATGCAAAACGCGCAGCAGACCACAGGTCAGAGCAGCCAATCATAACAGAATAAAAGGGTAGAGCGAAAGGGGCATACATATGCCCTTTTTGCGTTACAAAAAGAAAAAGGTATTGACTTCATACAAATAAAGTGGTAGAATGTTAAGTATCTTAACGGTTTTTTTGGGGGATGCGATATGAAAAAAAAGGAGCTTATAAAAAAATGCTGCGTTTTGTCAGACTATCTAACGATGCGCCTTGTTCGCGGCTGCAGCTTCGAGGGCATAACACACAGTGAATTTATGATGCTCAGAATGCTCGTAACCTCCGGGGAGTATAATGAAAATTTGACGGTTACGATGATAAGTGACAGAATAAATATAAGTAAGGCTGCGGTATCACAGATGATAACGCAGCTTGAAAGCAAAAATTGGGTAAACAGAAAGACGGACAAAAACGACAAGAGGCTTGTATATGTCTGTCTTACGCCCGAAGGACAGGCAGCTTATGAAAGTCAGCTTGAAACTATCGGACACAGTATGATGGAAATATTTTCCGAGCTTAGCGTCCAGGATATGCAAAAGCTGTACGATGTTCTTGAAACTATTTCAAACAAGGTAAGACACGCGTAATTTTGTAACGGGAGGCGATTTTATGGCAGAGCTTGAAAAAGAGCTCAAGGAGAAGCCGGTGTTTTCAGAGGACGCCGCAGAGAGCGACGCACTTTCGTTTTCTGAGGAGGACGTAGATAACAGCGGCGGTGAAAAATTTATTGATCCTAAGAAAAAGAAGCGCAGAAAAAGGCTTATCATCTTCGGTATAATAGGCGGTGTTATTTTAGCGCTTATTTTGTATAACGTTATAAGCGGTATAATAAGGGCGCAGCAGGCGATGAAGGATATGTACAAGGATGTCGCGGTGGAGCGGCATACGATAACAAAATCCATAACAGGCTCGTCAAATATAGAACCGAACGACTCTTACAACGTTATGACAATGAAATCGGGTGACATAACCGCCGATTATTTCAAAGAGGGTGACACGGTAAAGAAGGGTGACAAGCTCTACCAGTTCGATGACGATGACGCGCGCGGCAGCCTTAAAAGCGCGCAGAACGCGGTTACAAAGGCGGAGCAGGGATATGTTGACGCGGTAAAACAGAAGGCGCAGACCGTTTCCGGCAACGACATCTCTTCAAAAAACTCCCAAAATGCAATAAACAAAGCGCTAAACGCGCTCAATGACGCGCAGAAATCGTATGACGACCAGTATCTTAAGGCTGACATTTCGGGTAAGGTAACAAATCTTGCGGTAAAGCAGGGTGACTGGATTTCAAACGGAGCGAATATAGCGACAATTTACAGCGATACATATATGAAAATCCGCGTACCGTTCAACGACTATGACGCGGAAAACGTTGCTGTAGGCGACAGCGCCATTGTCACAGTGACGGGTTCAGGTGACACGCTGTACGGTACAGTAACGGAAAAATCCTCAGCTCCGGCCGCCGCAGCCGCGCACACTATGCTTGTTTATGCGACAATCGAGGTAACAAATCCCGGCGCGCTTACGCAAAATGACCGCGGAAGCGCGGTAGTAAACGGCGTTGCTTCTGCAGACAGCGCGAATTTTGAATACATAAATACGCAGAAACTTATCGCAAAGACTGCCGGCAAGATTGAAAGCCTTAACATAGCCGAGGGTGACAGCGTTTATGCCGGCGCGCAGCTTGCGTACATAAAATCGGACAATGCAAACTCAACTCTTTCAAACGCGCAGCTTTCGTATGATGACGCAGTGCTTGCGCTAAAGAAGCAGGTACTTTCAAGCGACACCTTCTCACAGGACAGCGCGATAAAGAACGCGCAGCTTGCGCTTGACGACGCGAAAACAAATCTCAAAAAAGCCGAGGACGCGGTAAAGGATTTTGTCGTTGAAGCTCCGATAGAGGGAACGGTTGTAAAGAAGAACGCGAAAAACGGCGACACGCGTGACTCCTCTAACAGCACAGAAGCGCTTTGCATAATATACGACCTTTCAAGCGTAAAGATAAGTATTGAGGTTGATGAAACAGAAATAGCTCAGGTAAAAACAGGACTTGAAGCTAAGGTGACAGCAGATGCGGTTGAAGGTGAGTTCAAGGGCACAGTCACAAAGGTGCCGGTTGACGGCGTGAATGAAAACGGAGTTACGACCTATACGATAGAAATTCAGATAGACAATTACGGCGCGCTGCTGCCGGGAATGAACGTTGACGCGGAGATAATTGTTGAGGAAGCAAAAGATGTGCTTGCAGTGCCGGTAAACAGCGTAAACCGCGGTGACATTGTGTTCGTGAAGGATAACGGACAGCAGCACGGTGATGATGTGACCGACGCGATAAAGAACAAGAAGGATGGAAACGGCGACGATGAAAGGGTAAGGAACATACCCGCCAACACCACAGTTCCGGAGGGCTACAGGGCAATCAAGGTACAGACAGGACTTAACGATAACGACTATATAGAGATAAAATCGGGACTAAGCGAGCAGGACACGGTAAGAACGCTGAACACCGAAAGCTCCAGCTTCGGTGCGCAATTTGGCGGTGATGATGATATAACCGCGCAGATGCAGCAGAACCGTAATGCGCAGATGCGCCAGATGCAGACCGGCGGCGGAGTTCCGTCAGGCGGCGGAATGGGCGGCAGCGCGCCCGGCGGCGGAAACCGCAGCGGCGGTGGCTCCAGATAAAAAAGGAAGGACTGATGTAAATGCCGCCACTTGTTGAAATGCAGAATGTCTACAAAATATACCATATGGGCGACAATGATGTACACGCGCTTGACGGTATCAGTATGACGATAGAAAAGGGTGAATTTGTCGCGATAGTCGGTCAGTCCGGCAGCGGTAAATCGACCTGTATGAATATAATCGGCTGCCTTGATGTTGCGACAAAGGGTATATATAAGCTGAACGGAAGGGAAATTTCAAACTACACGCAGGATGAGCTTGCAGAGGTCAGGAATAAAATGCTTGGATTTATCTTCCAGCAATATAACCTCCTGCCGAAGCTCACCGTTATAGAAAACGTGCAGCTTCCGCTTCTTTACGCGGGCGTTAAGGAAAGCGAGCAAAAACGGCGCGCGCTTATCTCGCTTGACCGCGTGGGACTTAAATCAAAGGCGTTTAACTACCCGTCACAGCTTTCGGGCGGACAGCAGCAGCGCGTTTCAATCGCGCGTGCCTTAGCCGGAGACCCGTCCGTTATACTTGCCGACGAGCCTACAGGCGCGCTTGACTCACGAACGGGACGCGAGGTTATGCTGTTTTTGCAGAAGCTCAATGAAGAAGGCAATACGATTATCCTTATAACCCACGATAACTCCATAGCCCAGCGCGCAAAACGCATTATCCGTATAACCGACGGACGCATAGTTTATGACGGTCCTGCTGAGGGTGATGTCACTGTTATGAACCAGCACGGCGCGGGCGAGGAAGCCCCTGAGGACGAGAAAGCAAAGGGGGCGACATAATGAGTATATGGAAATGCTTTAAAATGGCGATAGCGAGTATACTTTCAAATAAAATGCGCTCCATACTCACAATGCTCGGTATCATTATCGGTATCACGGCGGTTATCGCGCTTGTCAGCCTTATGAGCGGTATGACGAACGAGGTCAGCGACGCGTTTGATGAAATCGGTATTGACTCGATTATGGTAACGGTTATGGACAGGTCGGAAACAAAGGAGCTGCCGTATGAGGACGTTAATGACCTTGTAGAGGAGCACAGCAGCGTATTCCGCGGTTTTTCGCCTACCGTTGCGATGAACGTCACAATAAAGAACGGCAACGATTCCATTTCCACAGCCGCGACAGGCGTAAACGAGCAGTATATTTCGCTTAAAGAATTGAACCTTGACTATGGCCGTGAGCTTACATACATAGACATTGAGAAAAAGCAGAAGGTATGCGTTATCGGCACGTACATTGCAAATGAGGTGTTCGGCGGTGACGCGCTCGGCAAGACGCTGAAGGTGTCGGGTGTGCCTTATGAGGTTGTCGGAATACTTGAGGAAAAGGACGACTCAACCTCGGGCAGTAATGACGATATAATTTACATTCCGTATACCGTAGCGCTGCAGGCAAGGCACAATTCAAAGATAAGCAATTACGTAATATACGCGAAAAATCAGGATATAGTTGACACGGCAAAGCATTTTGTTGAGGAGCTGTGCGAAAAGGACATCGGTGACAGTGATTATTACAAAATAACAGCGATGAAAACCGTTGCCGACCAGGTTTCGGGCATACTTGACAAGATGGAATATATGCTTATAGCGATAGCGGCTATATCGCTTGTCGTTGCCGGAATTGGTATTATGAATATAATGCTTGTATCGGTTACGGAAAGGACGCGCGAGATAGGTATAAGAAAATCACTCGGTGCAAAGCAGAAGGATATTCTGACGCAGTTTGTAATCGAGGCGGGTATGCTTAGCTGTATCGGCGGAGTGATAGGTATTATTGTCGGCTCGCTTCTGGCGATTGGCGCGGGAAAACTACTCGATATGGCGATAATGCCGACCGCGAACTCGATTATAGTGTCGTTCACGGTTTCCGCGATGATAGGCGTATTCTTCGGCTTTATGCCGGCGAGAAAAGCTGCGGCTCTGAACCCGATAGATGCTTTAAGATATGATTAAACGAAAGGGAATTGTTTTATGAAAAAGATAATTTCATTTTTAATAACCTTCACTCTGTTGTTTTCACTTGCTGCTCTGCCAACAAACGCGGCGGTAAGTGAAACTGAGGGCATAACGGCTCTTTTAAAGGAGCTGGAAATAATGCAGGGTGACGAGAACGGCGATATGATGCTTGACAAAAAGGTATCGCGCGCGGAGTTTGCCAAAATAGCGATTGCGGCGTCACCGCAGAAAAACAGTGTTGCATTGGGACTAAGACAGTCGCCGTTTCGTGACGTGCCGTACACGCAGTGGTACGCGCCTTACGTAAAGGCGGCGGTTTCGGCGAATTACGTCGTAGGCTACCTTGACGCGACGTTCCGCCCCGAAAATACCGTTACATATGAGGAAGCGGCAACGATAATGCTGCGCGTTTTGGGCTACGACGACAGCTCCTTCACAGACGCTTACCCCTACGGTCAGCTTTCAAAGGCGCAGTCGCTTGACCTTTTGGATGATGTAAACGGTGAGATGGGTATGGAAATGACGCGTTATCAGGTTATGTATATGGTCTATAACGCGCTTAACGCCACAACATCAAGCAATTCAAAGCTGTATTCATCGCATGACTGCACGCTTAAAGAGAATACGGACATAATTTCAACCGCGGATCAGGACGACACGCTCGGTGCGGACAAGGTATTTACCTCAGCGGGAACATACACAAAGGGCGGCTATTTCAATGACGAAAGCGCCGGTATGACAGGCGACCTTTACATAAAGAACAACAAGGACGCGGTGGCTTTTGTGCCGGACAGCGGCAACAACTCAAACGGATATGACTCGTATTTTGTATATTCCGTTCTTTCAAACGCTTCAATCGTAGGCTACAGAAACGGTCACTTTGAGGAAATCGACATACCGAACGGCGCGACGGTCTACAGAAATCAGCAGCCGACAACATATGCCGCCGTAAAGAATGAGCTTGAAATGGGCGATACGCTCTACGTAAAGCGCACTCAAAACGGTTCGGTTGATTATGTGACGTATGATACAAATAACCTTGAAGGCCCCGTAACCGTTGCCGGTGACGGCTGGATGGCGCGTGTCGGCGCGAAGCAAACAAGCAAGGTATTCCGCAGCGGTGTGGAAAGCTCGGCTTCGGCAGTTAGCGTGAATGATATTGTCTACTATAGCGAACCGCTGGATGTTGTATTTGCCTATACCGATAAGGTAACAGGAGTTTATGAAAAAGCCGCGCCGACAAAGGATTCGCCTACAACTGTAACTGTTTCGGGTAAGGAATATAAGATTGAGAGTGTTGAGGCGTTTAACGCGCTTTCCTCAAGCGGCAGCTTTAAATACGGCGATACAGTGACGCTGCTTCTCGGCAGAACAGGCGAGGTAGCCGGCGTTGCCGGAAAAGGAACTGCGGCGGTTAGCACATCAGGCGGCACATCCTCAGGAACAGTGGCGGGGTTTGTTATAGAAGCCGGAAAGAAGGACTTTACAAACGCGGATAATACCGTTTCATCAAGCTACTACGCAAAAATCGTTTCAACCGATGGCTCCATAGGCGAGTACCAGACCGCAAGCGATTATAAAACACTTGTTTGCGGCGCGGTAAGGGTTACCTTTAAAAACGGCAAGGCGGTACTTTCCCGTTCGACAAAAGGCTCCGTATCCGGCAGAGTGAGTGCTTCAAAGGGGATGATAGGCGGCGATTATGTGGCTGATGATGTCAAAATCCTTGACACATCCGGAACATACAACGATGATATACCTTTATACAGGTCTGTTTATATGCAGAGGCTGGACGGCATAACTCTAAACTCAAACTCTGTATTATATTCCTCAAAGAACAGCGCCGGTGAAATTGATGAGCTTATTTTAAAGGATGTAACAGGCGATACATACACATATGGCATTATAACTAAAGCCGACTCAACGACCGGCGTATACACCATAGATATAAACGGAACACAAAGTACGTATATGACCGGGTTCAAGAGCAGTACAAAAGGCCCCTGCAGGCTTGCCTTGACAGGAAGCAATATAAAGAGTATGCAGGGAATATCGCACTATAACACGCAGATATCCTCGCTGACACAAACCGAAGCCGTAATCAGCGGTCAGACATATCTTCTGAGTGACGATGTTGTGATATACCGCAAGAATATAGGTGAAACCTACCTCAAAATTCCCATAGAGGACGCGATTTCGGGTAACTACCGTATGACCGCCTACTATGACAAGGCGCAGTCCTCGGGCGGAAGAATACGCATAATAATAGCGCAGGACAAATAGAATTATAAAAGCTAATGGGGTGAAACGCTCCATTAGCTTTTTTGCAAATTGTACAGAAAAATTACCGTTATTTTAGCTATATTACAAAAGACTAACAATTTTTAGACGAAGAATATTTTGACATTGACAGTGAATAGCTTGCGGAGTATAATATTAGCGTAAAAATGGGTCTAAAAGGGATGAGTGGTGAATGAATTCGGTTTTATACTGTATGGAAAAGCTCAATAAGAATTCAAAGCTCCGTCAGATGGATGATTATATTCAGCACGGCAGCACCTCCTGCTTAAAGCACACGATAGCGGTGGCGTATTACAGCATAAAACTTGCCGACAGGCTCGGTATAAAATACAAAAAAAGCGAGCTTATCCGAGGCGCGCTTCTGCACGATTATTTTCTCTATGACTGGCACGACGGCAACGGCAGAGGTGTACACGGCTTTACGCACCCAAGCGCGGCGCTGAAAAACGCCGACAGGGATTTCGCACTGACAGAAACGGAGCGCAATATAATTAAGCGTCATATGTTTCCGCTTACGCCAATACCTCCTAAATGCCGTGAGGCTTGGATAGTGTGTATGGTTGACAAATACTGCTCGCTTTATGAGACCTTTAACAGAAAAACGGCGTATGAAAAGGTACAAACAAAAACGCCGGACAAATTTACGGAATTGTATAAGGAGATAATAAACTTTTAATGGGGGGATACGGTATGGAAATGAGCAAATATTTTCTTTGCTTTGCCTTTTTCAGCTTTGTCGGCTGGCTCTGGGAATGTATATACTATACCATTCAGCAGCGCAGGCGTGTAAACAGTGGCTTTTTAACCACCTGCTTCTGTCCGATATACGGTATCGGCGGTTTATTGGGGCTGGTGCTTTTAGGCAGGGTACAGAACACGGTAGTATTGTTTTTCGCAGGAATGATTGTAACAGGAACGCTTGAATATTTTGTCGGCTGGCTTCTTGAAAAGCTGTTTAACCGGCGTTGGTGGGATTACACCGGATGGCCGCTCAATATTAACGGCAGAATTTGCATCATAAGCGTTGTTGCCTTCGGTCTGGCAACGGTTGCTCTTGTAAAGTACATAGGACCGGCGACCATTTCATTCATAAACACGCTTGATCCGGTAATGGTACAGGCTTCGTCAATGGTTATCGCGCTTGTAATGCTTATAGACACGGTTTATTCCGTCAGACATATGAACACCGATAAACTCTGGTTTGTTGAAAAGCAGGAGGAGTTTATCGAGAATAACCGCATTATGAACAGGATACGCGAAACCTTCAAAAGGTAACAAAAAGCAGTTCACAATATTGTGAACTGCTT
>JAFQYK010000363.1 GCA_017406485.1 Clostridia bacterium | reverse complement strand
TCTATGTAGTCCTGATAAGACTGTGCCAAATACAATAAGCTACGGATTATAATATTTTCCGACCATGTGCTCTGCGCCTCTACCAAAAAAATCAACTTGTCATTAACCGTGAAACCAAGGTCATTATATATGCCGTTTGTCAGGATATTTTCCAATGTGACAATTTTCACCATATCATCAGTGAAGTCTTTATCCTCGGGATGTAATGCTCTGTACATTTGTGCAACATATTTCACATCACTGAAAAGATATGTAAACACACTGTCTTTAGTCCTTCTCTTTACAAAACTACTCATATTGTTCCCTCCATAAGAATTATACCATAGCTCTTAAAAATTTTCAAGAGCTATAGTATTATAATTCAACTGATAAAGATTTGATATATGAGGTTTTACCTCATTCTTTTTCCTCGTGCATTTGAAATTACAACAAGACGCGTTCCGTATTTTTTCAGAACGGAGGTCGCTTGCTTGAATGAGTAATTCCTGCTGCAAAACACTGATTTGTCTGTAATGTAGATTGAGTCGATTGACAGTTCTTTTACTTCCTCAAGAAGCAAATCTAACTTGTCTGTGTCTGACCCTATCAGATTACAGCGGAGAAAACAATTATCTGATTGTATTCCTCTTGTGTAGTTGAGCAGCATTGATGTCTGTTTGTTCAATTCTGCTTTGTTTAATGACTGTGAAAATAGTATGTTTTTTCTTTTCATGGCGGTTCGCCCCTTTCAATTATTTATGAATAGCAGACAAAAAAAGATACACTTCAACTGCTAATCACAGCCTCAGCGTATCTAAATGTCTAAACCGCCATAATTCAGAATAATCATATTCCACATTCGGTTTTTATATTATATCATATTTATACTGATTTGTCAATGGTTTTTCACAATTTGATGATATTACAATCCTTTTTTCTTCTTTCTGTGTATGTGTATCTCGGGAACGGCGAGCGGTTCGTATACGACCTCATCATTGCCGCATTTATCCTCATCACTTTGCATAATCTTTCCCGTGTGCACCTCCGGAACAGCTACATCCTCTGTCTTAATCTCATATTTCTTTTCATTCATAATTATGCCTCCGTATTATCAGAAAAAATTGATGAAAAATGTTATGGTCAGACTGTTTATGAAATCAGCAAACAGACTGCCGACAATCGGTATCAGAATGTACGCCTTGACCGACGGCGCATATTTATCACAAATTGCCTGCATATTTGCCATCGCGTTCGGCGTCGCACCCATACCGAAGCCGCACGTACCGGCGGAGAGAACCGCCGCGTCATAATCGCGTCCCATAATATTGAACACGACGAAATATGTAAACAGTATCATAAGCACAAGCTGACCGGCAAGCAGTATCACCATCGGCAGAGCCGGCTCGGCAAGCTGCCAGAGCTTTAGCGTTATCATAGCTATTCCCAGAAACAGCGACAAACATATACCGCCGACATCGTTTATCTCGCCCATATGTATTTTGAATTTACCCGAAAATTCGCTTGCGTTACGCATTATCGCCGCAACAATCATCGCGCCTATGTATATGGGAAATGTCATTCCCGTAAGCGACAGCAGGTAAGATACTACCGTTCCTATACCCGCTGCAAGAACTATCTGATAAACAGCCGGAGCGTACATTGAAAAGCTGCGGCGGTGCTTTTCTTCCTCCTCAACAAGCACACTGTCATCGCCCTGGGCAACAGTTTTTAAAAGTTCTTTTTTGCGTATTAAGCGGTTACCGATGGGGCCGCCTATTATTGAACCGGCTACAAGTCCGAAGGTTGCCGCCGCGGTACATAAGGTTGTAGCACCGTTTATACCAAAGTCCTCAAGAACGGGACCGAAAGCGCCGGCTGTACCGTGACCGCCCACCATAGGTATGGAACCTGTACAAAGTCCGACAAGCGGCGTCACACCCACGGCGCCGGAGAGAGTGACGGCTAAAACGTTCTGCAGCACAATCAGTACGGCCACAAGCGCAAGGAAAATTATCATTGATTTTCCGCCGCTTTTTAATACCTTCAAATTCGCCTGAAAACCTACCGAAGTGAAGAAAAATACCATACATACCTCGCGCAGGGTATCGTCAAAATTGAACTCCACTATACCCGTCACGTAAAGTATAAGTGTCATTATTGCAAACAGCAGTCCGCCCACAACAGGCGAGGGTATGCAGAATTTTTCAAGGAAGGAAATTCTGTTCCTTAAGAATTTTCCAACAAGCAGCGCGATTACCGCAACGGCAAGCGTTTGATACATATTAAGACTTATTGTCATTGTTGCTCCTCCTCTTGCTCTACAGCAATACCGTGTGATTTGTAGTACTGTGCCGCGCCGGGGTGGAATGGAATTGATATGCCTTTTATGGCGCTTTGCTCATTGGGATGTATGTCGGTTGATACGGCGCTGTTAATTGCGTCACTGTTTTTGAATATTGCTTCGGTCACGGCTTGTACCTTTTGAGCGGGCATATAGTCGCTTGCTAAAAGCACTGCCGTTACACCGATTGTTTCTACATCTTCTGATACTCCCTTATACATATTTGCCGGTATCTTACAAGCGGTATAGAAGCCGTAGGTTTTTATAAGGTTTTCGGCGTATCTGCCGTCTATCGGCAAAAGTTTTATGTCACATTCCTCCGCAAGTTTAGTTAGTACCGGCGAGGATGGTGCAAGTGTACAGAAGAACGCGTCTATTTCACCCGATTTGAGCTGATCGCACTCCTGGACATAGTTCAGGTTTACCTCTGTAAGCATATTGTCAGTAAGTCCATAAGCAAGTAAAATCTGTTTTGAGTTCTGTTCACTTCCCGATTCCTTCTCGCCAATACCGACTCTCTTACCTGTCAGCTCATCAATTGCATTTATACCGGAGTCCGCCTTAACAATTACCTGACACGCCTCGGTGTACAGTCCGGCCACCGCCTTGTAACCGGTACGCTGTTTACCCTCGAACATACCTGTACCCTTGTAAGCGTTGTCTAATACGTCGGACTGAGTAATCGCCATATCAAGATAACCCTGCGATAAAAGCCGCACATTGGCCGCGCTTCCTGCTGTATTGCGTATTTCAAAATTCTCAGCGGACACTGAATCTATTGCCTTAGCCACCTCCCCATACGTTCCGCCCTCCGGTGATGTGCCGAACTTAATGGCTGTTTCGCCGCATGCTGTGAGCATTATCGTTAAGAGTGCCGCAAGCAAAACGGTAATTCTTTTTTTCACTTTTATTCCCCCTTATTAGTATGATGCCTATATATTAAATATCATATCGCAAATAAGATGATTTTGCAAGTTTAATATGTGATTTTTTACCGTAAGGCTCATATGAGAAACAAGCCTTGTAAACTAAAATACCGGCTATTGACAAGCATAAAAATATAAGATAAGATATGAGTGCAAGCCTTATAAAACGGTTGGCAGAAAGGGGAAAGGTATATTTGTAATGACTGTAATATACGCCGGTTACAATATACCCGATATAATAATGTCAAAGAACGATATTGCCAAGATCAGAGAAGAAGTAAATCCTGTATTCAACACGGCACGTTCATGTCTGCAAATCACATCATCATTAGGCGATGAGGACTCGGAAAAGCTGTGCCGCATACTCGGATTTTCATCAATGAGCGCGGAACAAAAGGAAAATATAAGTAAATTGCCGCCTAAGCTTGCGGAGTCGCTTGCAATGGCGATGCCGGCGTTTAATGTTGCGGTTGAAGCTCGGTTTTTAGGCATGAACAACTATATCAGAGAAACCGGAGCGAAGCAGGTGCTTGATTTGCCATGCGGATATACGTCGAGAGGCATCAAGCTTGCCGGGAGCGGCATAAAATATTTCGGAACAGACCTGCCGGCAGTAATCGATGAAATCAAGCCTGCGGTAAAACAGCTTATCGGCGACAATAAAAATATAACATACAGCGCGGTTGACGCCACAAACTACGCATCTTTAAGAAAGGCGGTTGACGGCGCGAACGGTGAGCTGACTATCGCGACTGAGGGACTTTTGGTATATTTTTCCCAGACGGATCTTGAAACGGTTTTCGGCAATATACGAAAGCTGCTGCTTGAATTCGGAGGAAGATGGATAACACCTGACAATGAGCTGCACGTCGCTTCCGGAAAGATACTCTCGGCGCTGCTTAGCGGTATGCCCTCCGATGCCGCAGTACAAATAGCGGATATGGCTGCAGGAAATGCTGCAAAGACCAAAGTAAGCAACAATATCTTCTTTGATAAAGATCTTGACAAAGCGAAAAAATTTGTTTCTGATATGGG
>JAFQYK010000362.1 GCA_017406485.1 Clostridia bacterium | reverse complement strand
GTGTTATTTGTATGTACCGCGTCATCATATGTGTTGAGCGTAATATCGCCGCCGGTTACGTATATAAGATTTGCGGCCTTTAAGCCCTTGCAGCTATAGCCGGGGTCTGCAAGCGAATTGCCGTCACCACTTGCCGTTACGGTTGCCGGTGAACCGCCGTTTGTCGTAACATCAAACGTACCGCCTGCGATGTTAAGAATGTACTCTGCCTGTATTCCGTCCTGAGTCGATTTTACGGTTATGTCGCCGCCCGAAATCGCAATATTGCCCGTACCGCACTGTATGCCGTCCTCAGATGCAGTTACGTTCACTGTTCCGTTTGTGATGTTGATTGAACCCTCAATATAATCCTGTACCGTGGTCTCTGTGGCATCTGTATATACTATTTCCTTAACCTGCATACCGTCCAGCGCCTGGGTAACCGTTACCGTTCCGCCGCTTACGGTTATGTCCTTCACTGCCTTTATACCGTCCTCACCGGCTTTTGCTGTAACGGTACCGCCGGTTATCACTATGCAGCCGTTGCCCGAGGGGTGCGTCTGTGTCGTTGCCTGGTCTGTGCCGTCCTCAAGATATGCAAGGCTTGACGCGCTCGCCTTTAACGCTTCGCCGGACGCGTTTATTATAATGTTGCCGCCGCCTATTGTGAGAAGCGTGTCAGCCTGTATACCGTCGCCGGTCTTTGTTTCGGTTGTTGTCACATTTGTTTCGGTATCTGTTGTTTCCTCAACGTATGAGGTAGCCTTTATGCCAATGGTGCCGCCGTTTATCGTGACTGTGCCGCCCGAAACATATTCTGCCGTTGCAAGCGACGGTGCGAGGTCGGAACGGATACCGTCACCGAGAGAGGTTATATCAACAACCGGATTTCCGCTTATTGTAACTGACGTCGCGCCCTCAATGCCGTGCTTCTGTGAGTTTACGATAACTGTTCCGTTTCCGGTTATTGTTATGTTATCTCCGCCTATGGCGTTCTTCTGCGAGGTTGTGACAGCCTCTATTTCTCCGTCGCCGTTTATGGTTACATCACCGTTTCCGTCAATCGCCTTCTTAGCCGCGGAAGTGAACGAAGCGGTAACGCCGCTGTCAGCCGTCAGAGTGATGTTTGCGCCGCTCTTTGCCGCAACTGCCGCCGCTGTTGAGCTTGTTACTGAAACACTGTCAACAAATTCCAGCGTCACATCGCCGGCGTTCTTTGCTACTACTATATTACCGTCTGTAAGCGTACCCTCGATTTGGTAAGCCGTATCCGATGCGGCAAGTGTAAGCGTTGTACCGCTTACCGTCGCGCCTTCAACGCCTGTCGCATCTATGCTGTCACCCTCAAGGTGGATTATACCGTCGCCTGTGTCCTCGGGAATTAACTCCGTTGTTATTGTAATAGTAGTATCAGCCGATACCTTTGTCAGTCTGTAACCGTTTTCTATACCTGTGTCTGCAGGTGTTTTGAGGTTTTTATATGTTCCTTCCGTTGCGGTGACATTTGCTATTCTGTAGCCCTCTTTAACGTTTACTACAAAGTTTATCTGTCCGTCACCGTTAGAGAGAATGTAGCCGCCGTCACCGTCACGCGCAATTGCCGATGACGCATTCTCCGTCACAAACGTGTCTATATCGAAATTGTCCGTTTCCGAAACAGTTATTGACGCTACACCCTCATCTGTGTCAAACGTTGCCGTGATAGCGTTATCTTCAAGATCCGAAGCGAGAGCTGTTGTTATTGTAATTGTCGTGTCAGCCGTTATCTGCGTTACGCGGAAGGTGTCTGTGTCGAGCTTTTTGAGGTTATTATAGGTCTTTTTGGTGATCGAAATCCCTGAAATCTCGTAACCTTCGTCAAGCGTAACTTTGAAATTAACCTGACCTGTTCCGTCCGTTTTAATCTCGCCTGTGTCACCGTCGCGCACAAGAGCGGAAGCAGCATTTTCTGTTACCTCACCGTCAAAGCTCTTTGTATCGGATACAGTAACGCTTACGTGATCATCGGTCACAAACGTCGCCGTAAAGCCGGTTGCCTCATCCTCGTACACCCCGGAAACAGGCTCCATACCATTCCACGCGTAAACTCTCAGTGTCTGTGACTTCGAGTTATACGCAAGGCTTTCGTCAAATGTTACCTCACCGCTTTCGGTAAAGTC
>JAFQYK010000361.1 GCA_017406485.1 Clostridia bacterium | reverse complement strand
CATAAGCGTTGCCTTCATTATCATAGGTTATGCCCATCTTGCCGTCCTTGATGAGCCGCATCATCTCATCTTCGCTCTCGGCTATCTGCTTTGTATACTGATTGTGAACGATAATAAGGTTGCCCTCATCGTCCAGCGTCAGTGCAAGACCGTCATTGAAGTTGTTCTCGCGCGTTAGACGGTACGGTTTTGACCATCTTACAGTGCTTTCGGTGCGCGTCTGTGTCTCATCGTTCTCATCTGTATATGTTTCGCTTCTCTCATCCTGATGTATCATTGCGGACGCATATATCGCCTGTGACGCAACAGGATATGTCCTGCCTATCTCGTCGGTTTCCTCATGCGTTACAGCGTCTGTCCATACAACATAAAGGTTGTCGTCTTTATCGGAGATCACCTCATAATCCGTTATCTCTATTCCGCCCGACGTAAGCATACTGCCAAAGTCTACATACTTAGCATCAGGCGCGTATGTGATGCCTGTTGCCGCGTCTGTGGCAAACGTTCCGTCCTCTTTAAGAGCATAAGTCCAATCGCCCTCATTGTCGCCCGGCTCGGCAACTGCCGCTACCCTGGCATTGAGCATCTCCGATACGTTCAGATATTTGAGATTTTTACCGTCTTCTCTCCAGAACAGGAATGTGTTGCCGCCGTTTCTGACAAGCTTAGGCGAGCCTACCTCTACCTGCGCCGTGTACTTTTTCGTTTCAAAATCCTCTATTTCGCTGTTGTATATTTCCTCTTCATATTCATTTTCACCCGCTACACAGATAGGAACATATGTGCTGTGCTCCGCAAAATTATAAAGCTGCATATACAGCTCGCGATCCTCGGCGGTATTAAGACTAAAGTCCTTATCCACCGTAAACGCGAATGCTGCCAGACCGTTATATCCCTGTGCTGTCGTCAGATCGTATATCGGCGGGTCTGCATACTTACCGTTGTCGTAGGTTATCGCAGACGGCAGATAACGCTCCGGACCGTACTGTGCGACAAATTCCTCGCCCGTTCCAGTCCAGTTGTCGGGTTTTTCATTATCGTAAAGACCTGTTGTTACCCAGCCGACATCAAACGGATCGCCCTCATCTTTCGTGCCGTTATAGAGCATATATGCGATAACGCTGTAGCTCTTATCCGGGTCTGCCGACGCGCCTACAGCATCCATCAGCTTATCGCCGGCTGTGCCGTAATCCTCATC
The DNA here is from genome assembly GCA_017406485.1 of Clostridia bacterium. Taxonomy (GTDB): domain Bacteria; phylum Bacillota; class Clostridia; order UBA1381; family UBA1381; genus Hominilimicola. The sequence goes on along the minus strand of JAFQYK010000361.1, from coordinate 2,178 downwards.
GTCCTGCGCGGTCTTGTAGTACATAACGATATAGTCCTTTGTTTCGGTGTCATATACCGCCTGCGGGTTATCATCGTAATACTCATCATCGGTGAGCTGTGTTATCTCGCCGAACGTGCCGTTTGCTTTGTCAAACTCAGCCGTGAATATATCCATATACTTCATCACACGCGCGGGATCCTTTTCGAGAGCCTCCTGCACGTCTATATCCGTATCGCTCTTGCCCGCGTCCGTAAGCTCCTGCTTAACGGTGTTCTTGAGCGTCTCATACTTTTCGTCTGTCATCGACGACCACGAAAGTATCACCTTATCGCCCGCGTCAACAAGATTTGGCTTGCCGTCCGCGGTACTGTCGTTTTGTACTTTCTGAGGCGCTGACCATTTGCTGCCGTAATATACAGTCCAATTCAGCGTTGCCCCCAGCTGCTTGTCACGCGATGCGGTATCGTCCAAAAATACCATAAGGAACCTGCCGCCGCCGAGATTTATTATCCTGCTTGACGGCTGCGCGTAAGCGTCCTCAACAAGCTCCTTTGTTTCCACCGCGCTGAACGCCGCCATAAGCTGACCGTCATTCGCTACCCACTTGGGCTCAGTGTGCTCGTTTGTATGGAAACGGATACCGCTTGCGTCCGTATCATCCTGCAATGCGCCGTTTATACTTGAACCTATTATACCGCCCTGCTTGTTCATCTCTATGCGGTTCTTTGCTACCCAAGAGAGCATATCGTGATCGTAAGCGTAATTTTTAAGAGCCTTCGTCTTTTCCATTATGGTTTCAACACTTGCGCTGTCATTGTCGATAAGCTCCGAAAGCTCCTTTATCATCCTGCGCGCTTCTGCCTTCTCTGCCTCGCTTGCCTCGGTATCCTGCATACCGTTTTCGACATAGCTTATGCAAAGGTTTCCTCGTCTTACCTCCTGGAAATAATACAGGTATCCGTCAGCCAGCGGAAGCGGCCAGGACGCGCTGTAAAGGTCGATAGATGTTACCATAAGGTCGATGGTTCCGGCAAAGGTCGCCTCGGAAATATAGCCGAAATTGCTGTCAAATTTTCCGGGATACCATTTTTCTATATTCGGACTGTAGCCCAGTTCAAAGGCGACGCCCGCGCTCACTCGCACACCGAAGACCTTATATAGACCGACGCCTATGGTACCGGTGATGTAGGCATTGCCCTTTATCTCAAAGGAGAAGCCGAAATCCTGTCCTTTAAGCTCCTTGCTGTCCTTAAAGCTCTCCAGCGTCTTATTGGGATCTGCCGAGGAGCCGATGAAGAAGGTCACTCCTATTCCCGCCTCGAGGTTAAAGTAGGCAGGAATAGGGCCTAACATAAATGCCCATGTGTAGCCCAGACTTCCGGTAAAGCCTATAAAGCCGCCCGCACCCATGAATACCATGTCGTGGCTCTTTTCTGCGCCGCCGTTTTTGGATATTTCGATATATCCGTAATCGAGATAGAAGCCTATATATGCGCTGATCTTGAAGTGGACGCCGCCATATTCGCTCGCATTATTTGCCAGCCTTGCTTTATCGAACGTAGGATCCTCATGTATCAATTCCAAATCGTTTGCCGACTGTTGCGGTGCTTTATTGGTCCTGCTAAATGGTGCTTTCGCCTTGAACGGATTAGACTGTCTGTAATAGCCCTTGCCGCCGCCCGTAGCGGCGACAACACCTACCATAAAGCGCACGCCGCCGTAGAACGTATTCTGGGTTATGAAGAATACACTGAACAAGACTCTGTATGTGGTCGACGTGCCTCTATGAGTTGTCGATTCTACAAACGCGTCTTCCTGTTCGTCTACAGTGGCTATAAGATTGCCGTCTTTATCATATTCGTCCTCCAGTTGATCATAATCTGCCATATTCTCAAGGTCTCTGATCATCTGCTGCGTCTCCGGTACCGCTGTAAGAGTGGAAACCACCTTGCTGACAACCTTCACGGCTGCGGTTATCTCTCCGATATACGGGAACGCGCCGAAGCTGTAGCGTGTGTCGTCCTCAAGCAGATTGCCGTCCTCGTCCGTCTTTGGCTCAACGCCGAGCATACCCGCGATATCGTCATATTGGACATTAAGGTTCATCGGCTCATAGTTCGGGTCTGCGTAAACGCCGTAGCCCGTTGATACGGGGTCATATACCATATCCTTTACCGCCGCGCCGTCCTCGCCCAT
>JAFQYK010000360.1 GCA_017406485.1 Clostridia bacterium | reverse complement strand
TAAGGTAAAGATTATAAAATCCATTTCTGAGGTTCAAGACATTAGAAAAGGCATGTTTGAACACAGAGATGTCGTATTAGAGCATTCCAATGAAGAATATATGGAATTAGTTAATATGATGCTATCGGAGGTGGAGAAATAACATGACAGTATATGAGATTTTTAGTTTAATCATAAGTGCTTTGGCTTTGCTTCTATCAATTATAGTAACTATATTTTTTACACGCAAATCTAACACATTACAGCAACAATCCAACAAATTACAGCAAGGTCAGGCAGAACTTGAAATAAGCAAATATATTTCAGATACGACAAATAAGATGCTAGAGCTGACAATGAAATATTCAGAATTATCGGATACAGTATCAAAGGAAAAGAAGAAACTGGTATCACAGGCTCTAAATACTGCTATTGAAAGTAATCTTAATGCGTATGAGGAAGCGTGTGCCAAGTATTTAGATAATAAAATCGACAAAGAAAGATTTAAAAAAAATTATAGGACAGAGATAAGAAATCTACTTGAAAATAAAAATTACAACAAATATTTCGACCCTTTGAGGTCAAATTATAAAGCAATATTAAAGGTCTATAATGAGTGGGAAAATTTGGAAAAATAAATTTATAATTCAAAACATCTATTGGCACGAGGGAGAAAAAAAGAATAAATTCATTATATCATTTTTTGTAACTTTAATACTATTTTTGGTGTTATTAGCATATAACCATGAAAAAAGAGAAGAAATTATAACAAATATAGGGATAGCCATAGTAGCTGGTATCTTAGTATATGCAGTTGCTGGTATAATCGGACATAAATATCCACACATAATAGATGAACATCCAACACCAGAACCAACACAAACTGTTAACGTAATGGAAGAACAGATTGAGTATAAAACCACAACAACTCCTAGTACCATAGATTTTGATTAAAATTTATTTCTAGAAGATTATCTTATGGCTATGACAAGCGCGATCAATAATAACGATTTTTCCCTTGTTGCAAGTTATCTGAAATTGGATAGTAACGCTTATAACGAACAAAAGGATTATATTTTAAATTACTGTCAAGAAAATCAAATTACCGAAAGATTAAAAAATATCGAGATCGTGAAAACAACAATAGAAAATAAATATACAGTAATTGAAGATACTTATGAGACTTACCATCTTCTATCACCTAAAAAAGGAGATAGAGACTCATCATTTAACACAAAATATACAATAGAATATACAGGAGATAAATGGGAAATAAGTAAAATTATAAACCTTTGATTAAATACAAAAAATATAGTAAAACAAAAACAGGTACAATAAATTTTAAAAATTAAAAGATATATAATATATTATTGTCGCCAAAAACATCATAAAACGTAAGTTTAACTTAATGTTAGATTAACTAAGCATATGGACGAGCTGCGACGGGCGCGCCAAGACGTTGTTTATAGCTTCTACCTATGCAATAGCATATCGTAATGACATATACACAGCCGAGCGAGAACACACCGACAGTCCAATGGGAGTTGCTCCCCCAAAGGCAATGACTTCATATTGGTACAATGATACTTCTACCCAGCCACAGCTTGAGCGTTAAGAGCGTCGCACGCAATGGGGGTAGCTCGGACGGCGTCGGAGTGGTGAAATTCCAATGGCGCGGTTTAGCAAACCGCCATCTGTACTGTTTAGATTTTTTATCAGAAAAGAACGGTTATTTTGAGTTTATAACCGTTGTTTTGTGGTGGAAAGAATAGTACAAGTTAATGTACTCATACTTTATACAGAGGTGAGCAAAATGAAATCATACGACATTGAAATCAGACATTTTAACAGGAAAAAAGAAAGCATTGATATTCACTCGGAGGAAAGCCGCACAAAAATTGAACAAGCTGTTACTGAAGTCATAAGCCGATTGGCAAAAAAATAGGGCTTCATTTTTTTTGCGTTATCGTATACAGTGTGATAAGCTGTATATGGTAATAAAAGCATATAACCCTCAAAGGAGGATTTAATATGACTTTTAATATTGCAGCTTTATATGTGCGGCTTTCAAAAGAAGATTTAGACAGTGGGGAGCATGAGAGTGTATCAATTCAAAATCAGAAATCAATGCTTTTTAATTATGCTATGGAAAAAGAGTGGCAGGTGTTTAAGGTATATTGCGACGAGGATTATAGTGGTGCATACGCTGGCGATGATAATGACCGTCCCGAATTCAATAAAATGCTTAAGGATGCAAAGGACGGAAAATTCAATATCATTGTTTGCAAAAGTCAATCGCGTTTTAGTCGTAATATGGAGGTTGTAGAGAAGTACATAAACGGCGTTTTCAACGAATGGGGAATACGCTTTATAGGACTTACGGACAATGCCGATACAGAGGTAAAGGGCAACAAGAAATCAAGGCAGATTACCGGACTTGTGAATGAATGGTATATAGAGGATTTATCGGATAATATCCGCGCCGTATTCAGACACAAAATGAACAAAGGAGATTTTTTGGCTGCATTCCCACCTTACGGTTATGTAAAAGACCCGCTCAATAAAAACCATCTAATTCCTCATCCAACCACAGCGGCTATTGTTAAACAAATGTTTGATTGGCACAAGGAAGGATACGGCGCGGCAAAAATTTGTCAAATGCTCAATAACAGAGGGATACCAAATCCAAGAAAACAACAGGAAATAGACGGATATAGAAAAACGAAAATGTATGACGATGATGACAACGGAATTTGGGCAACCACAACTGTTCTTGATATGCTTCACAAGCAGGTGTATTGCGGCGATATAGTACAACATCAAGTTGAAAAGGTTAGCTACAAGTCCAAGAAGGTCAAAAAGCTCAGCAAAGACCAATGGATAGTAGTGAAAGATATGCACGAGCCACTTGTGAGCCGTGAGGATTTTGAAGCAACACAGAGAAGGCTAAACAGCAGGCGCAGAGCGTCGGGAACGGGCATGGTGCATATTCTGTCCGGAGTGGTTTATTGTTACCACTGCGGTAAGCCTATGCACAAAATACATTGTAAAGGTAGAAATGAATATCTCCGTTGCAGCAGGAGATACGATTTCACTAACAAAATATGTCCGACACCTAATATCCCGACGAAAAAGGTATTTGCGGCAATGGAGATGGAGCTTATAGAGAAATTCAAGGGAGTTGCTCTTGATAAGCTCGACAGGAAATATGTTGAAAAGCTACTTGAAAAAAGAGGAGGTAATGATAATTTCCTCGTAGCAGAATTAAAACATCTCACTGATGAAAAAGCAAAAATAGAACATCAGCAAAAGAACTTGTATAGTGATAGGCTTAATGATATAATTACACTTGACCAATACATAAGCTACAATTCTTCTTTTGTAGAAAAATTAGCACAGCTAAACCGTCGTATAGAAGATTTAGATGTAAGTATGCAAGACAAAAGAAGTGACAGAGCAAAGAGCGATGACACAAGGAAAGCAATACTTTCGTTTTTGGAAACCAACAACATCAACAGGGATATAATCGACAATTTAGTTGAGCGTATTGAGTTCGGTGAAATCAATCCTACGACAGGTAAGCCCATTCTCGACATTATTTGGAAATGGGGCTAAACTATGCGACATAAGTGATTTCGTCAGATGTGGAACAGAATAAACACGGCTTGTTTTTTATGTGATTTAATGGTAAAATAGAAGAAAAGTCGAAGAAGGAGAATTATTATGGGAAATGAGGTATTGGAGCGCAGACCGTACAGACATTTTAAGGGTAAGCTCTACTACGTTCACGCGATAACGGAGCATACTGAAACGCGAGAGATGTACGTGTCGTATCAGGCGCTTTACCCGCC
>JAFQYK010000359.1 GCA_017406485.1 Clostridia bacterium | reverse complement strand
TTAACAATGCCGGTATCATCAAGAGAATACCCATGTGCGACATGACAGCAGATGAGTTCAGACAGGTTATCGATGTTGACCTTAACGCTCCGTTTATCGTTGCAAAGGCTGTTATCCCCTCAATGATTAAGAAGGGTCACGGTAAGATCATAAACATCTGCTCAATGATGTCAGAGCTTGGCCGTGAGACAGTATCAGCTTACGCTGCTGCTAAGGGCGGACTTAAGATGCTCACAAGAAACATCTGCGCTGAGTACGGCGCTGATAATATTCAGTGTAACGGCATTGGCCCCGGCTACATCGCTACACCGCAGACAGCTCCGCTTCGCGAAAAGCAGGCTGACGGTTCAAGACATCCGTTCGACCAGTTCATCTGCGGCAGAACACCGGCAGGCAGATGGTTACAGGCTGAGGAGCTTACAGGTCCTGCTGTATTCCTCGCTTCAGACGCGTCAAACGCTGTAAACGGTCATATTCTTTACGTAGACGGCGGAATCTTGGCATATATCGGCAAACAGCCGTAATCCTGCACGGAAATAAGCGGCGCATTTCACCATTTATCAAGGCTCGCAGTATAAAACATACAGCGTCGCCTTGCTAAACGGCAAACTGCTTGCTTCTATCCGCGCAGCGTTGAGAGAAGCGGAGCGAACTGCTCGTTTCTTTTCCGCAATATATTAACGCATTTAAAAACCCGATTTCATTTGAAATCGGGTTTTTTGTTTGGCTTAATTTATTTATGCCACACTGCAAGCGGTTCTAGTTCCTTTGACCATATATAAACCGCATCGGGTTCAAAGCCTATATTGGTGAAGCTGTTGTTATATTTCGTTTGCGGCAAAAGGCGTGTCACATTTGTAAGAGCAGAGCCGCTGTATTTTGCGGCAAATACCATAACATCTTCCGGATCGGGAACATACACTGTTACATTGCTGCCTGTGACGCCTGTTACAGCCGGTTCCTGTGAAGGCAGGGTTGATGTCATACGTATCTCCCTGCTCTGATTTTCGGCGTAGGCTATAACGGATGTGTTATAGCTGTCAAGCTCGGAATGTGTTATGCTGACATCGTATTTACCGGCTTTAACAGTGAACGCAGCAGCACCGTTTTTATCTGTTGTCTTTGTTTCGCCGTTCATTGTGACTGACGCATTTCTTACCGCTGTTCCCATACTATCCTTTATATTGAGAGTAATGTTTGAAATAAGCGGACTTGAAATAATAATATTGTCAAGGTATATATGTGTATCTGCGGAAAGCTGACTTCCAACAGGAAAACTTATTGTTTTTACAGCGTCATCCGTATAGGGCAGAACCGTTCTGCTCACCTCAACGCCGCTCTGATTACTTATAATCTGAGTGTAAACTCCGTCATTGTAGTCAAGCTCAAAGTGATACCACGTATTACCGCTTAAATTGTTAGCTCCTATTGCCAACGTCGATATAACAGCGCTGCTTTCGTCGAGAAGCTCAATGCGGTAATTATTTGAATTATCACTAATATAGAAATCCATTGACATCGTATATTCCGACACATCATTTAAATCAGGAACACAGTCAAAGATAATTGATGCATGTCTGTTACTATGCGAAAAACGCGTTGATGTAATGTCAAGATAAGAGCCGTTTGTGTCGGTTATCTTTTTAATCGAGGAAACATTTGATGAATTACCGTTTCTCTCAGTTCTTACACCAGGTTTGTATGTTAGCGAACCGATTGTTGTGTTTGTCAGTGCAGTGGCTATATTTGTGATATTTTGATATTCGCTTTCTTCGTATGTTACATTAACATAATAATTACCCGGTCGCATAAGCTCATACTTTATACTGTTTTCTATGGCGTAATTATGTGTTTCGGAGCCGTCAAAGCATACAAGCGTTACGCCGCTTGGGAGCGAGTTTTCCGCAAATTCAACCGGATCGTCATATATGTAAAGCTTTGTTATGCCACTTGATGCGAGCGCACCGGCAGCTATTCCCTTTACTTTTGTACCGTTTACAGATACGGGGAGTGTTTCCGTTGAATTCGCGCCGCTGTAGCCGGTTATATAGCCGTTTGCGTCAAGGGTGAAGCTGCTTGTTACATTTACCTTTACGGTCGCTTCCTTGCCGCCGTAGCTTATGGTAAGCGTCTGTTCAGCTACGTTCAGCGAGTCATAGCCGCTCACCTTGTAGCCTGTTACCTCTGTCGTTACACCGCTGTCATATTCTGCTGTAACGGTAAGCGCGCTTTTGTCAAACTCCTCACCTGCATTATATGTAGTTTTCTGATTGTTGACAGTTATATTTTTTACATCACCCAAAATCACAGTGTCGTCAAGGTAAAATCCAACGTGCGGCGGCTGATTGTACGCCGTCTGCTCCGCCGCAACGCCGCTGCGGTAAACAGGGTCTTGCATAAGGGTTTTCATTTTGTAGGTAGTTGGTGTGGTTGTTGTGAATACTCTGAGTGCGCTGCCGTTTGAAAGCGGATACACAACCTCCTCGCGCCAGTCGCCGAACAAATCAGCCTGCAATGAGGGGTTTGCCTTTGTGCCGTTTATCTGCACGCAGCCCGTGGCATTAAATACGCCTGTCATACCACTGCCGTTCCAGTTTGTTATGTTTGTTCCGTCAAGAAGCTCATCGTATAAATCTCCGTCCCAGAATACACGGAAGTTTTGCGAAAGTCCGTTCTTTGAGCCTGCCGTATAATTCTTGCCGCCGTTTGACATATAAAGGTTGGTGTTTTTACTACTCCAAATCTGGTAGTAGCCTCCCATTCCTATGCTTGCCATAACGCCGCGGCCCGTGTCGGCAGACGCGCTTTCTCGGAACAAAAACTCGCCTGTATCAGCGTCAACAACTGTCATACCATAGCCGATTTCCGTTCCTGTATAGTGGTTGGGACCGCCGTCCTCCTGAACCGTGAAGAACTCAAAGCCCTTGTGCGTCGGGTCGTAGTCGCCTATATGAAGTGCGTCGCCGTGTTCAAGGAAGGTACACCATCTCGGACGGAAACGATCCTGTTCGTCAACCTCCATACAAAGCGCGCCGGTCATATACTCATCCTTACCGTCACCGTCAACGTCCGCTACGGCGCAGTTGTGGTTTCCGTTACCGGCATAAATCTGCGAACCTTCATATGAGCCGGGATATTTACTGTTCGTATCAAAGCGGTACTTCGGGTTAAGACGTCCGTTTTCAAAGCTTATGCCGGCAATACTTGTACGCTGTCTGTCTAGATTTACAGCGTAGGCTTCCTTGGCCATATAATAGCCGCGCGAGTATACCGCGTAGGGTTTTTCACCGTCAAGGTAAGCCACGCTTGCCATAAAGCGGTTTACACGGTTACCTGCCGTTCCGTTCGCGTCACCCCACTCTATTGCGTCGCCGCGCGGCGTAGGCAGATCAATCGTATCCATCGCCTCGCCTGTTTCGCCGTTAAATACTGTCAGATATTCATCACCGGTCGTTATAAGTCCCCAGCCGGCGTTACGGTAGTCTGCTGACGCATTATCTTCATCCGTAAGCGAAGCAATGTTTGGGTATGTTGCCGGGTTCGCCGCCTTGGAAACGTAGTTACCTTTCGCGTCCTTTGAGCCGCGCGAGGTCTGTACCATCATTTCCGATTTTCCGTCACCGTCGAAATCATATACAAGGAACTGCGCTGTATGTGCGCTGGAGAAAACGTTTTTGCCAAGGTTTATATCCTGCGACCACATTTTTGTTCCGTCGAGCTTATACGCCGCAAAGCGTACCGTGCCGGAATATGCAGGTGAACCGGGCGAGCCTACATCCTTTTCAGCCGACGTCCATTTTACGATTATCTCGTATTCGCCGTCACCGTCAAGGTCGCCTGTCGAGCAGTCTGCCGGGAAGAAATTATATGTAAGCGTACCGTCTACAAGCTCGTTTGTTTCACTGTCGGTATATTTATAATCTACAGTCTCAGTTTCGGGAGTTACAAGAGGGATGTCAAAGTAGTTTGTTGGCATAACCGATACAGCCGCGCACCTTTCACCGACTGTGCCGTTTATAACAGGCGCAACACTGTAGCTTGTGCCTACATTTTCGTCAGTGTAAGAGGTCGCATTGGTCAGCGTTGCAATCTCGCTGCCGTCACGGTAAACCTTAAAGGAAACGCCTTTTTTCGCGCTGCCCAGAATAGCGTCCTCGCTGTCCAAAAGACGCCAGCTTAAAAACACGCCGCTGTCTGTTTTTACAGCAACCAATCCGCGGCCGAGCTTCTCCATTTCACGCGTGTACGTATTTCCTTCTCCTGCAGAATACGTATAGCTTATTGTTTCCGTCTGCTTATCTGCAGCGGAAACCGGCAAAACAACCGTCCCGGCAAGCAACGTCAGCGCCAGTAGTGAAATTATAAATCTTTTCATCTTTTTCTCCCCTTGCATATTTTTACGCATTATTATCTATATTTTATCACATTCAAAAATTTATTACCATTAAATTACCGACATTTTAGTTCAATTTGTGGACTTTGAATTTTTGGCGTTTGTATTTTTACTCAATGAATGCATATAACGTACCGCATAAGTATATCATATCTGGCGCAGCGGTAATTGTTATTTTGTTTCAACTTGATGGCCTTTTGTGTTTATTTCTTCCAGATTGCCGTACTTGAATTTAAATAAAAAATGTGGTAAAATTAGTTTGTAATAGATTTAGAGAGGTTATAGCTATGGAAATTAAGGTTGTTCATCAGATTTTGGAATGGAACGAGGATGTTTCGGATAAGGTTAAGCAGACGCTTTCTGATAAAAAAGTCTGCCTTGTAAACGTTATGGGCAGTCCCGGCGCCGGCAAAACGAGCGTGATTACTTCTATTATAAATAAGCTGTCGAATAAGTTTCGGATTGGTGTTATTGAGGGTGATATTGCCGGTCAGATTGACGCGGAAAAGATGGA
>JAFQYK010000358.1 GCA_017406485.1 Clostridia bacterium | reverse complement strand
AGTAGATATAACATCGGATACCGATTATACTTTCACTACCCACTGTGCCAGCGCGTCCGCGGAATATGCGAAGCTGTTTCTTTGGGACGAAAATTGAGCCCCGGTCACAAAATCGTACACTTACACTGTTCTTCATTGAAAATGAGATAATGGATGCGGGCATATTCTGTCAAACTCTGAAATGTACTCTTCAGTATTTATTTAATCATTTCAGAAATTTATCAATTGCCCGCTCCAACTCCTGAATTGCCTGTTCATCGTCGTTTTTTACAGCATCAACAATACAGGTTGAAAGATGATCCTTTAATATCACACGGCTTACGCTTTTTACAGCAGAATCAACAGCGCTAAGCTGTATAAGCACCTCGCTGCAATCACGGCCGCTTTCTATCATTTTCTTAACTGATGTCAGGTGGCCTATAATTTTTGAAATTCTGTTCAAAACTGCTTTAGTCTCCTTATGGGAGTGAGTGTGAGTGTGATTTACAATCTCACCATCACTGTTGATATGACTATGTATATGCTGTTCCATATTGCCCTCCGTTTTGCTTACTATTAAAGTAATCTTATCACATTTTCGTTCGGATTTCAATACTGCTCCCGGCAATTTAAAGGGGGGGTATTCTGTGATATACTTTTTTAATTAAACATAAGTCTGTATAAAACAAAACCGATTTTTGTGATTATCGCTTGCTTTTATTGCTTTTATTTTTTTGATGTGGTATAATAATCTATATTTGTGGGTACGCCATCGGATTAAGTTATATGCGGAGGTTTGCGCAAACCAAGCTATACTCCGGTATTTTTTATTGCAAATTCAATACCGTAAGCGAAATTATCGCCGAGGAAAATGCCCTAAGACGGACGGCTGATTTAGCAAATTAACGGCGGCTTTGCCGTTAAAAATATATAACATTTTATAAAGAGGGGGATTTCATGTTCAAATTACTATGTAAAAATATGAGGGTGAAAGACTGGATAGCAGTTATTGCAATTTTCCTGCTGACGCTGTGCCAGGTGTTCTTTATGATGCAAATCGTTGCGTACATAAGCTTGCTTACCGGCGCGGTGCAGGCCAGCAGGCAAAACGGTGTGGCTGAAATCTGGTGGTATGGTCTGTATATGATTATATGCGCTATTTTAATGGCAGCGGTCGAGGTTATTATACGATTTGTAGCCAGCGCAGCCGCCGGCAGTACCGTTACAGGTCTCAGACAGAAAATGTATGAGAGGGTTAACAAGTTCGCTATCGCGGACTTTGCTTCTTTCTCTACCGAGTCCTTGATTACCAGAACCACAAACGATATGCAGAATGTCCATCTTGCGTGGCTCACATTCTTAAAGACCGCGTTTGTTGCGCCGATTACAATGGTGTGGTCTATTATTCTTCTGATGCAATACGCAAACGCTTCTTTGACGATTGTCACCGGTGTGTGGCTGTTCATTCTTGTTGCAGTCGTTATTGTTTTGCTTATGTTGGTAACGCCGAAGTACAAAATCGTTCAGAAGCTGACGGATGCGCTTAACGTTTCTTCCAGAGAAAATCTTACGGGTGTAAGAGTTGTCAGAGCGTTTAACGCGGAATCGTATCAGGAAGGCAAGTTTGAGAAGGTAAATGCCGCTTTCACCAAGGTGCAGATTTTTACAGGAAGAGTTTTGTCTGTCTTTACACCGTTTGTTATGATGGTTATGATGGGGCTGTCACTGTGCATTCTGTGGGCAAGCGCCTATGTCTTAAACGGTATGAATATGGAAGCCGCAAGCGAGGCCTTCAGCGCGACTAACGCGTTTGTTATGCTCGCGAACCAGATTGTTATGTCATTTGTGCTTCTTGTTACACTGATTGTTATATGGCCGAGAGCCAGCGTCAGCGCGAAACGTATAAACGAGGTCATCGTTCACGAGATCTCCGTTCTCGATCCCGAAAATCCTGCCGCATTTAAAGAAGCAGGTACGATTGAGTTCAGGAACGTTGGATTTACATATCCCGGAGCAGATAAAGAGGCTGTGTCCGATATTTCATTTAAGGTCAAGCAGGGTGAAACCATCGCGTTTATCGGCGCCACAGGCAGCGGTAAAACGACTATCATAAATATGATTCCACGTATGGCTGACTGTACAAGAGGCGAGGTGCTTGTTGACGGCGTAAACGTCAAGGACGTTCTCCAGGCTGATTTGAGAGACCGCATCGGTTACGCGCCGCAGAAAGGCTTCCTCTTTAAGGGCAATATCAAGGAAAATATCGCGTTTAAGGATTCCGAAATGACGCTTGCTGACGTCAGATGGGCTGCTGAAATTGCCGACGCCGACGAGTTTGTTATGAAGAAGAGAAACGGATATGAGTCCGAGGTTGCGCAGGGCGGCTCGAATTTCTCCGGCGGTCAGAAGCAGAGACTCTGTATCGCAAGAGCGGTTGCCACTAAGCCCGAAATTCTGATTTTCGACGACTCCTTCTCGGCGTTGGACTACAGAACCGACAAAACGGTAAGAGGACGCATTGCCAAGCAGCTTCCTAATACCACAAGAGTCATTATCGCGCAGCGTGTCGGCACCATTATGGACGCAGACCAGATTGTTGTATTGGATAACGGTAAGATGGTCGGCATCGGCAAGCACTATGACCTTGTAAGAAATTGCCCTGTTTATCAGGAGATTGCGCTGTCACAGCTCAGTAAGGAGGAGTTAGGATTATGAGTACAAATACCAAAAATTCCGTTAAGGAAAAGAACAAGCTGCTAAGTCTCGTAAAGGCGTTTCATAATTACTATGCTCCCTTTATCATTTCAATTGTTCTGCTTATCGCGTCGGTTATCTTTACTATTTTAACCCCGGACACGATTCGCAGCCTTACAAATGAAATTTCACCCGTAGGCAAGGCTGCGGTTGACGGAAATTTTGTCGTTAATATGGAAAAAGTGATATACTATGCGCTCTTGCTTGTCTTTTACATCGGCACCGCATTCATCACCGGCTTGATTTCCGGCTATATTCTGAATACAATCATTCAGAAATT
>JAFQYK010000357.1 GCA_017406485.1 Clostridia bacterium | reverse complement strand
TAACAGCCGTGTTATTCGTTACAAAGAAGGTGTCACCCTTATTTGTTGTTATTGTGCTGTCCTTTGCCGTAAAATAGCCTGTGCCGTCCGCCGCGTCGCCTGACTGCGACTGGTAAAGGAATATGTTTTTATATGTTGTTGACTGACCATTCAGCGTGTCGTTGGTGTCGGTAAGCGTTACATTGTTTAATGTTGCCGAATTTGAACCTTCAACTACAACGCCCTCGGAATGCTCGGCGGTAAGTGCCGCGTCATTGACAGTAACATTCGCCGTAGAGTAAATCGCCGGCGAGCCTTGTCCTGTCGTTGTGTATGAGCCGCCGCTTACGGTAAGCGTTCCGCCGCCCTTGTCGCTTCTTATCGCCGCAGATGAACCGCCCGCGGTGTTTACCGTGACATTATTTGCCGTAAGTGTTCCGCCGCCCGTTACCATCACGCCGCCGGAATTATTGGCTGTAGTTGTCACGGTTGCGCCTGTCACATTTATAACTCCGTCGCCATGAGCGTAAATGCCGTTTGCGTATGAACCGTTTGTTGTAACAGCGCTGTCGCCTTCAATATTCAGCGTACCGTCAGTTACGCATACAGCGGCATTTGTGCCGTAGAAATCGTAATTGTCGCTGCTGCCCGACGGTGAACCGCTTTTGGTTACTGTGATGTCCGTCAGCGTAGATGTTCCGCCTGTTACAAGAAGCGCGTTCTGCTCCGCCGTTTCGCTTGTATATGCCGTGCCGGTCGCTGTCGTGTCTGAGCTGATTGTTGTTGCGGCATTGTATGTAACCGATGAGCTGTCACTTCCTCCCGGCGGTGTTCCCCCTGGACCGTCGCCGCCCGGCGCCGCAAATGCCGCGCTCGTGAGTGAGAGTGCCATACACGCGGAAACTAACAGAGCCGTGATTTTTCTCGATACCTTGTTTTTCATAATATTTTACCTCCTAAATGATACTTATAATATATTGTTCGTTGTAAAACTAAAAATTTTTGGGGTCATTTGTCAAAAAATTAATAATTTTACTGTTTTCTTTATTTTAAAGCAGAAATCTTAAAATAGCCTTAAAAACCACACAAAAAAAGAAGCAGATTTCTTTTTCGGAAATCTGCCCCTTTAGGAGGTTATATTATGGCTGCAGTTATCTTCTGCCGCCCATTTGACCGCTCATTTGTCCGCCCATGTTGCCGCCCATATTACCCTGCTGCATCGGCTGTCCGCCCATACCGTTTGAGCCGCCGCTTGTCTGGGCTGTGAGTGTCGTCTGATTTGTACCATATGTTAATGTATAGCTCTGACCGCTTACCATATTCGGTGTTGAAATAAGCACCCATGAGTAGTTCTTTGACGGTGTGTAGTTTAATATAGCATTTCCGCTTGCGTCAGTAAGCTTAATAGCCTTGCCTGCCGACTGGGTCGATACAGTTGTTACCACATAAGCCTGTGAGCCGTTTGACTGTGTCGGCGTGACCGCCATATCACTTGTACCTGCGCCGATTACGGTGCCGCCTGTGATAACGAGCGTGTTATTGTTCTCGCCTACATCAAACACACCGTTGCCGCCCGAGGTCGGACCATTCACATATACCTCGCCGCCTGTTATGAGCGCGTTACCGTTTGAGTCAAATCCGTCGCCTTCTGCTTCTATGTAGAGGTAGCCGCCCGACACTTCAATGTAGCCATAGCTTGATGTGCCTCCCATACCGCCGCCGAAGCCGCCGCGGTTATTGCTGCTTACGGCTGCTGCGGCTGTGCCGTTAGGATTATCGCCCGCAGCGTTAATGCCGTCATCCTTAGCCACAACCTTTGCACTGCCGCCCGACATATATATCTCGGCTGCCTCGATACCCTCGTAGCTTGACTGCACATTTATATCCGCGTTGTCAGACACATACAGATAGCTGTCAGCGTGTACACCGTCATCATCACTGTCAAGCGTGAGTGTGCCGCCTGTTATATCTATTCTGTAATCGCAGTGTACGCTGTCGTCACGGGAGTTAACCGTAATATCACCGCCGTTAACTGTAAGCTGATAGTTTGACTTAATGCCCTTCATACTGTCACTGAGCGTCGGATTTGTCTTGCCTGTATGACCGCCGCCCGAGGTGATGTCAAGCGTGCCGCCGTTTATTGTGAGTATGCCGTTTACCTGATAATTTTCATCCTCTGTTTCATCGCCCGCCTGAATGCCGTCCAATGCGGATTTTACCGTTACTGTACCGTCATTTACCGTTACATCCTTTGTAGCCTTAATGCCGTCCTCGCCCGATACAGCGTTTATAGTGCCGCCGTTTATAACTATGCAGCCGTCACCCTCGGCAGGCGAAGCCTCTACTGTGCTGTCCTCAAGGTAATCAATGCTTGACGCGTTCGATTTAAGTGCCTCACCTCCGGCTGTTATGTCGAGTGCTCCCGCGTTTACGGTGAGGAGCGTGTCTGACTGGATACCGTCCTCTGCGGCATTTACTATAACATTTCCGCCATTTATCGTAATCACACCGCCTGTTACATACTCGCCCGTTTCCTCGTCATAGTACGGAAGCTCGTCGGTCTTTATACCGTCACCGCCCGCCGTTACTGTTACGCTTCTGTTCTTCTTTGTGATTTTAACGCTTTCGTCACCCTTGATACCGTTGTTACCCGCATTTACAACAAGGTCAACATCGCCTATATCAAGGTCGTTTTTGCATCGGATACCGTTGCCGCTTTCCGAGATCGCGGTGAGCGTTCCCGCACCCTTTATTGTAAGGTCGTTCTTTGAGAATATTGCTGTTTGGTCATCGCC
>JAFQYK010000356.1 GCA_017406485.1 Clostridia bacterium | reverse complement strand
TAGCCTTATAACAGTATTTTCTAATGACAATAAAATGATTTCATCATCGGTAATACCGATTTCGGCAGGTGACACAAACAAATCTATTTCTCTGCCAAATAACGGCGAAAATCAAGCCAAAGTATTCATTTGGGATAGCATAGAGGGAATGCGTCCGTTATGCGAAGCTAAAAATGTGACGGTTAAATAATCTTATATAGAAATTTCTGTTATATGTTTGAAAGGACTTGATTTTATGCGGTTTATTTAGCCCTAAATGTCCACGATACAGATAAAAAAGTCAGCGATTTTTAACTATCGCTGACTTTTTAAGTTTACTGTCTTATGAGTGTCCGCCCTATGGAAGCGTTTTTTTAATGCTGTAATTTTGTATTTTAGACCGGAGCAGCTTGCACAGTCCCTCCGCGCCATTATCCTTTACTTCGGATTTAACAACAATGCTGATGTTATTCTCGTTGTGATAGAGATAAATATAATTCTTCGTTTCAACCGCCCTGACAAGCTCCGAATATTTATAATCGCCCGTTTCGCCGCTTGTTTTTTCAGTGACGTAATCCTCGTAAAATGTAAACCTTGTAGTCTGCTTTGTGTCCTTGACGCGCTTGTACGTCTTTTTGTATGAAACGCGCGGATAAATAACGCCCATAATACCAATCCACAACGCCAGCGCGACCCAAACCAAACCGAATTTCATACAGTACATCGCCACTGCTGCCGCCAGCAGAAGAATACCGATGGTGGTGGAGATTATATTAAAAGTTTTATAGTGGTCGCGGAAATAGAACTTGTAAAAATCCTTGTAAATCTGCGGATTCATTTCAGTCATTGCCTTGTACAGCTTCTTTTCTTCCATTTAAAACACCCCGAATTATTCAAAATTAAATGTCTTCTTTAAAAATGCTCCAAGCAGTATTGAGCCGAATGCAAACAGCACATACGTTATACCGAACGCAAACAGCACGTTGATTGTCTCGGAGGGCATATAACCGCCATAGAACAGTATTGAAAGCACCGCGATAACACTTATAACTATCGGAAATTTTACATTAAAGCCTTTTTTCAGACCGTAAACAAAGCCGACTGCCGCGACAAGCATACTGTTAAAATATACGGAAAAGTACATATACATTCCCATAACATTCTGATCCTTCATTATAAACTGCATAGCGACAAATATAAGCGGTACAACGTGAAAAATAAGCAGCGTTGCCAATAAATAGCTTCTGGAGCTGCTTACCTCAAACTCCACGCGCGGCAACGGTTTTGCGCCGATTTTCTTGCCGGATTTTCTTCTGTCCTTCTTGCTCATAATCTCACACTCTCCCCGTTTTCTCTAAGATATTTTTTTAAATCGTTTATCTCAATTTCTCTGAAATGAAACAGGCTCGCCGCCAAAACCGCGTCCGCCTTGCCTTCCTTCAATGCGTCCAAAAAATGTTCCATCGTTCCCGCGCCGCCTGAGGCGATTACGGGTATTTTCGCATTTTCACTGACGCGGCGTGTAAGCTCTATGTCATACCCTGCCTTGGTGCCGTCACAGTCCATACTCGTTAAAAGTATCTCGCCCGCGCCCAGCTCCTCCGCCTTTTTCGCCCATTCCAAAGCGTCTATGCCGGCGTTGACGCGTCCGCCGTTAAGGTACACATCCCAGCTTCCCTTATCGTTTCTTTTCGCGTCAATCGCGCATACGACGCACTGTGAGC